>DATFRK010000260.1:0-6454 GCA_035263325.1 Pyrinomonadaceae bacterium
CAAGGTACCGAGGTCCGCTTGGGCCGATGCTGTCGAAAAAGGCTTCGATTTGGATCGTGATGCCGCTCGACGTGTTTTGAGGTCGCCGCCAGTGGTGTGTGGCGGCATAGAGGTGAGCACTAAGGTTGACGCCTACACAACGAACGTGGGCGTTCGTTGTGGCGGCGCGCACCGGAAAGCTCCCTGAGCCGCATGCGCCCGAAGCCGTGGTGGTCAAGTGCGCGAATCTCATCTCGACCCGCTTTCTCTCGTCTCGCCATCTTGCAAATGCTTTTGTCTTCATCTTTCGCCGAGCGACGTCGCGGGCATCCTCGTGGAGGTCGCGCGGGATCTTGCGCGCGTCGGCATTAGTGCAGCACTTCGCTCTGATCGGGCATGCATCGCAGTCGCGCTTCGAGGCGCGGTAGAGCAGCATGCGTCCGTCATGCACGGTGCCACTGGTTTGGAACAGCTTTCCGTTAGGGCAGATGTAGACACCGCGCTTCCTGTCCCAGCGGAAATCCGAGCATGAGAAGATGCCGTCCTGTCGATCGCCGTTCTCCCAGACCGGAATGTGGGGGATGATTTTCTTCACCTTGACCAGCCAACCGAGGAACTTGCCTGTTCCATAGGCCGTATCAGCGGCGAGCCGCTTCGGCTTCAGACCGAAGCACTTCTCCGTTCGATCTAGCATTGTTTGAGTTGCGGCAACTTCATCGTAGGTACGAGCTGGCGTCGCCTCGACATCGACGATCACGGCATACTCGATATCGACGAGATAGTTCAGCCCGTAGCCGAACTGCACTCGCTTGTTGGCCTTGGCCGTCCATGCCGATTGCGGGTCCGACGGCGAGATCACCTTGGGCCGCTTGCGCTCGTAACGGCGCGGCCGTTTGCTCTCCGGCCCGCCGCTATCGCCATCATCGGCGGCATCGACCTCTTCCGCCGCTTCGGCTTTGAGTGCTGCCAGATACTATGAAGACCAAAATTGAGGATGTCCGTCAGGAGCTGGCTCCGTATGCCGACAGTCTGATTGATCGAGCTATTACGTATATCGTTGCTCATCCGAAGACGACTCTCTCCGTTATCGCTGCTCTCGTTGTTGCCTTTATTATCGCTACTCGCATCTAAAGCTTGAAATCAATTTACATCATTGAGAGTCTCCGCAACCCGGAGCTTCCCACCATCGCTAATGCAATTCGCCAATTGGGTTACGATGTCTTCGATGACTGGCATGCAGCTGGTCCAACAGCAGACGATGAATGGATGCGATATGAGAAAGGTAGAGGCCATTCCTATGCAGAAGCCCTTTCCGGACACGCTGCTGGTCATGTTTTCAGCTTCGATAAATCTCATCTCGATCGGTGCGATGCTGCCGTCCTTGTTCTACCTGGAGGGAAGTCGGCGCATCTTGAGCTCGGTTACATGATCGGGAGTGGAAAGAAGGGATACATTCTCTTCGACAAAGAACCTGAGCGGTGGGATGTCATGCATCAGTTTGCACATGGCGTATTTTCAGTATGGAAGAATTTATAGCTCTAACAAACAAACTCACACAATGATACTACATTCAATTTTTCCGTGCGTTCGCTAGCTGACATAGGAACCACAGCACTCACATTGAGGCCACAAACAACATGAAACTTGTGAAAGTCAGACAGGGAAGGTTGAGCACACTAGTTGCCCCTTGGTGTTCGTCCTTTTCTGTTTGGCGACTTGGACTGCCATTGGGGGAGCGCCCGGCTCCCCCACTTTTTTTTAGACGCGCCGTAGTGAACATTGAAATTTAGCTTCTATGAGCGAATGGTTTTATCTCATCGGGTCTTTTTGCATCGGAACCATATTGAACTTGATAAAATGATCCGCAGTCACGTAAACGGTCAGGCTCTTCGTAACAATCCAAACAACAAGCCTGTCTTCGTTGTTCGGACTTCAGGTGGTCGCATCCGCCACGCTTCAAGTGTCGAAATCCTCGGTCCTTCGAAGCTGGTTTGTAGCCGGAAGCGACCAATGCCCGCTCATGCGAAGGGCTATGATCGTCCTGTCGCATGGATTCAAACCAACTCCCTGGTTCACATATTTAATGATTGAAACTGAAAGTATTCGCCCTTCGGACGATCTCGGAAAGGGTGGCGTCAAGAAAGACCTCGGAAAGCTTCGATGGTCATTGCTGCCTTGGGACGCCCTTGAGGAAGTCGTCAAGGTTCTTATGTTCGGCGCTTCCAAGTACGCCGACCGCAATTGGGAAAAGGGCATGGATTGGGATCGAGTGTTCGATGGCAGCGGGACACCCTGATGTGCCGTTTCTTTTCACGGCAGTTCGGATCCGCTCGCCGCCCAATAAGACATGCCTCCATGCGGAATGAAGGTTTGCCTACTAGCTAAGAAGCCACACAAGGAGAACGATGATCGCAAGGCCAACCAATAAATAGAGACCAACGGTGCTATGCCCGCCGTCCATCCCAAATTCCCCAGGGTAGGTTCGGTGCGCTGCAATATAGACTGGAACGGTTCTAAAAGTATTCCCTATTTATCGAACGGGCCTCACGCGAACCAGAACGAGGCCGCGAATGCAGCCGCAAAGACCCCTGAGACGGCTGCCAGGATATAAAACCCTTTGTGGATCTGCTCAGTGAACATGCTCTCCCCCTGGAGAATGGAGGCCGTAAAAATATTGTAAACGATGCTAGGTTGGCGTCTTAATGGCATTGGAACATTAAATTCTCTTAGGTGCTTCAATAGCTCTTTGGCGTGGAATGAAGTTCCCCTGCCTTCGGCATCTCCTCATCGATCTCCATTCCGCCAAAGCTCATCCACTGCCCTTTCGGCAACGGCCTTTCGCCCATCCTTTGACAGCGTCAGGCTTAGGCCTCGGACTGCCCGGATAAGAAAGGGGTATGGACGATCAAGACATCTATCGAGCGGTTTGGGGCTTAACTTGGTTCTCGGCCACGATAGCTGTCGTGCTGGCCATTGGTGTCTGGTTCGCGCCTGGGGAGGAGCCCTTGTCCCAAGAAGTCCTTCGCCAGTGGGCATTTCCTGAGCTTTGCTAAGCTGCGCCCTCGATCACTTGTGTGGCTTGCTCAATATAACCGATTACCAAAACCAGGACGGCGATAGTCGCAAGTCCAATCAACACGTAAAGACCAGCATTATTCCGCTCGTTCTCAGCACCGAAGTTCTTAAATAGCTGCCTTTGTTCGGTCATGTCCCGGCTGTCTCGCTAATGTTGGGTAGTCGACAACCTCATAGACCTGTCTGATCCCTCATAAATTCCCGGCCCTTTAAGATTTTGTCAGCCATTAAGGCAGTGGGCAAAAGAAAATCCCCGGCTCAAGGCCGGGAATGAAAAGATCATGGAGGGGCCTTGGGAGCTTTCCTCCCTAGACTTGGACATTTTTTCTACCAAGGTCCCCACGAACTCCCTGTACCCAAAAGTCCGGTACGTGCTGGGCGGCCCTGTATCTATTGAGCCTCGCAGCAACCTCTCGCCTGGCTCGTAATTGTCTGAGCCTGTCAACGCTCTGCTTCAGGTCCAGTTGCAATTCACACCCTTCGGCAAGACGCAGGAAATCGTCGGCGGTTTCCAAGTAGTGGCGGCGGTTCGATCGAAGCGATGTTCTGCTTGCTCGTCGTTGAAGCTCCGCTGCTTCGAGCCGGCACTCAGTGGCTGCCTTCTGAAGATCCACGAGCCTGAACTCTTCCATCATCACGCACTCCACACAACGCGCACTTGTACGAACTCATAATGCTCGTTCGATCGCGCTCCATTTGTGTCACTGTTTCAACTTTTCCACAGCTTTTCCACAGGATGTAAGTGATACCTCCTTCGGTTTTCTCACAAATTGCTCGGAGGTGGTGGTGGCCGATCCGAAGCCGCCGAATTTTGCCCCCACACCCCACAATCGCTTGATTTTGAAAGAGAAACCGGCGCAGCCGCTGCGGCGGCGTGGTAGCATCGGCGCCGCTGTTTGACATCGTTGGAGGTTAGGAATGGCTGTCTTACAGGACGTGTCCAAGGCGAACGGCAAGAGTAAGGCTACGGCTGACCCTTATGGCTCCGCTGGAAGCCCTGAAGGCTGAGAACCAGAGGCTGAAGGAGGCCCAGACAAGCGGGATCAGTTTCAAGGTCTCGGAGAAAGGGGCTTTGAGCTTGTACGGTCTGGGACGTTTCCCAGTCACGCTCCACCGAAGCCAATGGGAACGGCTGGCGATTGGCGAGCTATCGAAGCGACCGGAGATTATCGCGCGTGCTGCTGCCGATGTTGCAAAATTCAAAACATCTGTACGGAACCGGCGTCGCTGAAATCACAAACGAATTCGTGTGCAGAAATCCGGAACGAAATGGAGGCGGGAATGATCGTAGGGTATGCGAGAGTTAGCACAGATGGACAGACGCTTGATGCACAGCTTGCACAACTAAAGCAGGCTGGAGCAGATAAGGTCTATGCAGAAAAGATCGGTGGCGCTGTCACTGATAGGGGAGAGCTCACCAGAGCTATAGCAAGTCTCACCTGCGATGACCTTCTGATTGTTACGAAGCTGGATCGGCTTGCACGGTCAACCAGAGACTTGCTCAACACCATCGCCGTGGTCACTGATAAAAGGTGCTGGCTTCAAAGTCCTTGACCAACCTGCGCTGGATACGAGCTGTGCTCATGGAAAGCTGTTACTCAACATACTCGGTTCTATAGCCGAGTTTGAACGAGAGCTAATTAAATCTCGAACCGGCGAAGGCAGAGCGAGAGCCAAGCTTCGTGGTGTGAAGTTTGGAAGGAAGCCGAAGCTTACAGCGCATCAGGTTCAAGAGGCGCTGAGGCGAAGAGATGCTGTGAGGCGTTAGCGGACATTGGGCGAAGCTACAACGTCAGTCACTCAACCATCAGCCGGTTGTCATAGACCTGCGGTATTCAACTTGGGTAGCTCTCGACAGCCGTCCGAGCTACCCCAAAACTTGCCCCTGGTACAACTTGCCATGTCCTGTGCCAGGGGCATTTTCAGCTAATTCTTTAGGCATCAGTGCTGCATAGATCATCTCGCGTTGCAGGCTGACTTCGACATAATTGGCATATTGGCTCGGCATTCCTTCGTCATGTCGGAGCCCCACCTTTGCCCCGGTAAGGCTCTCCCTGGTAGCCAGGCCGGGGCAAATTCTTTGTGAGAACGTCACGCTTATAATCTTGTGAACTGGTATCCCGATCTTTCTATTCCACATTGAATCAGAGGTATTCTCTCCTCGTAGCTCAAAACAGTTCCGGGCACGGAGCTGCGAGAATTGGCTCGGCAAACCCCTGTCGGGCCAATTCTTTTAGAAGCGCAGAAAGCGGGATTTGTTGTCGATCGCAAAGGGCTTCGTCATTGGGTCCTGTTCAACCTGCGCAATCTCACCTTCTGCAACTTCGGTTTTGGACCCGTGGTCTCCCCGCGTTTCGGGCAAAGCCAAACGACTTACAATAACCCTTGCAGTCTGCCGCCTTGACGTGTCGGCTGGTCACTGGATTGGAGACCTGCGTTACAGCATTGAAGTGTATCGGAGAGAGGCAGCGTGGTGGAGTGCTAGGAAGGCTCCGTGATCTCGTGGCCGCACGAGCGGCATTCGGGGCCTGTCAAAGGAAGTATCCCAAGAGGCTTGTTTTGCTCTGCCAGGGCGGGCGGGTTCTAAGCCGCAGTGGCGACGACGACGGCACGCGGCAGTGAACGAGTATCCAGCGAAGATTAGCTACCTACACCGGGCGGGCGGACACTGCAGGGCAGCGATCGCGATCCTGCCGCGTGAGTTTTGCGAAGCAGGCCCGCATCACGCGCTTGCCCCAATCGACCTGCAGTTTATTGTCTTCCAAACGTGGCATCGAAGTAGTGTTGGGGGTCGTGCCATGGAACAAACCTGTCGCTACAGTAAGTATTAGTCATTGACGCGACATGCCAACGATCTGCCACCGCCGTGATGACGCCAAGCCCATCTGCTAATCTGGGAATGCAGACAAGCTAGGCCACTGACACTTCACGTTCACACCAGCGAGGAGGTATCGGATGCGCAATGTCCTGCTAGTCGCGATCCTGGCCGTCTCTACGACGCCGATCCTGGCTCCGAGTTCGCCCGCACAGGCACAGTACTCGCAATGTATCAAAGGCCGTGGCTGCGTGCCCGCATCACAGCGAAGCTACAATGACTGCTTCAATCTCGCCCTGGCACGAGGTGAGTCGGTAGCATGGGGCGAACGGAAACGCCTCGACTGGTTCATCTATCAGTGCCTTGAGGGCAAGATCCCGTTCGACGAGCCTAGCCGTGCTCGAGCACGACGACCCGGTTAGCCGATAGCTGACGGCGACCCCACACGCGTACCTGACCATGGCGAGCCACGGTCAAGCTCAGATTAAGTAGAACGAGTCCCGTTTAGCCACCTAAAAACTGACATTCAAGCCGACACCGATCTGCACAGCTTCGGACCGCACCAGACATCGTATTTGCGGTCGG
>DATFRK010000261.1:0-4504 GCA_035263325.1 Pyrinomonadaceae bacterium
GGCGTGACGAAAGTACAAACGGCCGCGCTCGCTAACGGGACCTTCAGCGCTGGAGCAATGGTGGCCGCCGGTAGAGTCGCCGCGAATGGTAAGTATCGCGAAGAAAAATATCAGGGTAAGACCATCTACATTTTTACGCTCGACGAACAGATTCGCGTACTCGGTTTGTTCGACTTCAAAATTCGTGAATTGGCCGCCTCACCGCTGAGTACTAACACCCTGGCTCTCGGCGATCCGGTGAGCATTCGCAATGTCATCGACGTCACGCAGGGACGCAAACGGTCAAATGAAGAATTGATCGCCATGGCCAGTCGCGATCCGGAAGCCGTCATTTCCTTTGGTAGCAACATCACTCCCCAGCTCTTGCAGAATCTCAATATCGGTAACGACTCCATTGCCAGTGATCTTTCAGGAGTGCGCCAGGCGTACGGTTCGGTCGGGGCTACCGAGAAGGATCTCGAAGTGTTTCTCGGCGCGCGTACTATCAGCGCCGACGCCGCGAGAGATCTGGGCGACACCTTGGAAGGTCTTAAACAGTTTGGTGCGTTTTTTATCGGTCGCCTGACCGGGCCCAAGGGGGTATTGGCCAAGAGTGCGCTCAGCAACTTGAAGATTACAACCCAGGCAAACGAATTGCAGATACGAACAGCGGTGGCCCAGGCTGACATTGGCCCATTGATGGGAAACTAAGCTTGCGGATATGGTCAGTAGTTAGTGGTTAGTGGTGAGTAGTTAGTAGTTAGTGGTCAGTGGCTTATAGGACCTATAGGACCTATAGGACCTATAGGACCTATTCAACTAACTACTAACTACTAACCACTAACTACTGACCACTAACTACTGACCACTGACCAAACTGAAATTTACTTGGCCGGGAAATTGAATTGCGGTGGCAGCGCCTCTTCTGGTTCATCCTCTTGCATCGCCGCCAGGACCTCTTCGTAGATCTTGATATTACCCTCACGCTTCATCCGTTCCTGCACGGCAGCAATATAGTCTTCAAACACCTGACCTTGACGTTCGGTGAGCATCTGCTGCTTTAACGAGTCGCGTTGCTTGGCAAACTCCGCCAGGTCAGCCTCATTGCGTTTGGTGACGCCCACAACTACCCAATTTTCACCAACTTTGATCGGAGCCTTACTCATTTCTCCCGACTTCATGCCGTAAAGTAACTCGTCCAAAGCAGTGCTGGCGCCGATCTTGGAGATACTGGAGCCGAGTTTGTAGCCTTGCTCAACACCAGCGTCGAATCCTTCTTTTTCTCCCGCCGCCTTTAGTCCATCGGGTGAACTCACCGAGGCCACCAGATCTTTAGCCTTCTGCTCCAGCTGCTCCTTGGCTTTCAGATCTTTGATCTGCTCAGCTACCTTTGTCTTTACTTCAGCAAAATCCGGAATGCGTGGATCTTTCTTTTCCACCAACATCGGAATAGCAAAGCCACCTTTCACCCCGGTCGCTGAGCCGACATCATTGGGATTGTTGAGCGGCGCCAGGGCAGACTCGAACTGCTGGTTGCTGCCGATCTCCGGCACATCGTCACCAGGCTTTACGAAGGGCGTTTCCCGCACCATTTCCGCCGCCGACATGTTAGCGCTCGCTGCCAACTCCTGGGCCACCTTCTGCGGATCTTTAGTCTCTTTCAATCGCTTCTCCGCCTGGGTCGCTATCTTGAAGGCCTCGCCATATCCACGCCGGTTACGCAGCGATACCAACAACTCTTGCTTGGCCTGTTCAAATGTTTTCGGTACTGCGTCGCCGCGACGGAGAATATAGAAGTTGCCGGCGTACCGAACTGGGATATCGGTAACCTGCCCTGGTTCCATATCGACCATGCGGTCGTAAAGCGCATCTGGCTTGTTAGGATTCTGTTTGACGAGCCGGTTCAGGAAGCCACCACTCTTCGCGGTTTCGGGATCCTCGGAGTTTCCCTTGGCGGCTTCGGCAAACGCGGCTTCAGTCGCCTTACCGTCGGGCCCTCGCAACTTACTGATTAGATCTTTCGCCTTCTGTTCGACAGTCGGATCAAGATCTTTGCGAGCCACCTTCAACAAAATCTGTTGCACTTTCACCCCGGCTTGCTTGTGCTTTTCGTCCAGCTTGTCGTACTCGTCATGCAGGTCCTTATCAGAGATCTGCAGCTTGGAACCAACTTTCTCCTGATTGATGTAGAGGTACTTAATTTTCTTCTGCGGTTCAAGGTAACGGAAGTCGGTCTTGTGACTGTCGTAGTAACTCTGCAGATCAGCATCACTCGGTTGAATCTTCTCAGCGAGTTTGTCCTGCGCTACTACCACGTAACTGACATCAAACGTCGTGTTCTTGTGTTTGTACTCGTCCTGCACTTCACTGTCCGATAGATTGACACTCGCACTGACGAAGGCCCGCAACTTGTCCTGAGAAATTTCCGCCCGCATATCGTTTTCAAACTTTTCGATACTGCCGTAGCGTGCCATTACTGATTCTTTGTAACGATCCAACCCCACAAATTGACCAGAAGCGTCTGAATATCGCTTCCGAATCTCATCGGCCAGTTCCGCGTCGCTGGCGCCGAGTCCCAACCTGGCCGCCTCCTGAGCCACGACGTGCTTATTTATTAAGCCGTCGAGTAACCGTTTATTGCCACCGAGTTGTGCCAGGCTGATGCGGCCACCAAACATTTGCCGGTAGCTTTCGCGAACCTGGGCTAAGTCCGCAACCGTCACCTCATCCGACCCTACTTTGGCCAGCACGGTGCTGTTTTTGGAGGGATCGATGTTGCTTCCGTTTCTGCCAGGGGCATAAAAAATGATCAGGCTTATGGCCATCAGGAAGATGAAGCCAAGGATGATGATGTTACGAGTGCGTTCTATACGTGCGAGTCGTTTGAGCATTATTTCTACCTTTCAACAAACGGCGGATTGTAAAGGAGAGGCAGGAATGGCTGCAACTCAGCAGGCCGGGCTTTGGCCTTTAGCCCGGCGCCTTCGAGGTTTGTAGGGTACCAGCTTTGGGAATCCACGCCCCAGCCTCAAAGCGTAAAGATCACAGGAGGAAGTGCGGCGGACTAAAGTTCTCGGGACAAAGGTCAAAGACCCAAGGCCGAAGAGCAAAGGCCCACAATTGCCAATTGTCAGGCCCGAATCCCAATGCTATTTTAATCGCCTTAATGGACGGCATCGGCGCCTCAACAACGTGGCTTTGGATCGGGTTTAGTCTCTTCATTCTTTGCATGCTGGGCCTCGATCTGGGTCTCTTCAACCGCAAAGCTCACGCAGTACGATACCGGGAAGCGTGGATTTGGAGTGGGGTCTGGGTGACGCTGGCGATGCTTTTTGCCGCCCTGGTCTTCCACCACCAGGGTTCGCAGCGCGGCCTGGAGTTCCTCACCGGTTACCTGATCGAACTCTCACTTTCAGTAGATAACCTCTTCGTCTTTCTCCTGATCTTCTCTTACTTCAAAGTTCCCTCTCAGTACCAACACCGGGTGCTGTTCTGGGGCGTGTTGGGCGCTTTAGTAATGCGCCTGACGATGATCTTTGTAGGCGCCACCCTACTTAATCGATTCCACTGGATTATCTATATTTTCGGGGGCTTCCTGATTTACACGGGCATAAAAATGTTCAAGCAGGAAGAGACTGACATTCAACCCGATCAGAATCCGGTGGTTAAGTTGGTGACTCATTTCTTGCCCATCACCCGGTATTACGAGAAGAAGCACTTCTTCACCAAGGTTGATGGTCGACGCACCGGTACTTTGCTTCTGCTGGTACTGATCGTGGTAGAGGTCACAGATCTGGTCTTCGCGGTTGACTCCATCCCGGCCATCTTTGCGATCACCACTGATACGTTCATCGTCTATACCTCGAACGTTTTTGCGATCCTGGGACTGCGATCGATGTACTTCCTGCTCGCGGGGGTCGTGGAAAAGTTTCACTACCTGCGAGTTGGATTGGCGATCGTGCTCACATTTATCGGGGTCAAGATGCTCCTGGTGGCCGTGGGCATCAACATTCCGATCTGGATCTCGCTGGTTTTTGTTGCCCTGATTTTGCTGGGATCTGTAGGAGCCTCGTTGCTTTTCGCTAAAGAGTCGGACACCACGATTCATGTGGATCTGCCACCGGATTTTGATTTGCCGCTCAGCGAAGAGTCACCTGAGATTCCAGAGGAGAGTGATGAGGAGTCGGGGATTGTGGGTGAGAGTGAAGCTGATGCTCACGCAGCGCAGGAAGAAGTCAAGAACGGATGAGGTACCCCAGACTTCAGCCTAGGGGAGTGTCAATTTCAACCTACGCCGGCCGCAAGAAAGAATCGTGAAGATACCCCAGGCTTTAGCCTGGGGAGTTTCAGTTTCAACCTACCCCCCAGTCGCAAAAAGGATCTTGAAGATACCCCAGGCTTTAGCCTGGGGAGTTTCAGTTTCAACCTACCCCCCAATCGCAAAAAGGATCTTGAAGATACCCCAGGCTTTAGCCTGGGGAGTTTCAGCTTCAACCTATACAGACCCGCGTCTGCTTGTTCTTGC
>DATFRK010000262.1:0-5449 GCA_035263325.1 Pyrinomonadaceae bacterium
TAGAGATTGCGCAAACTGTCTGATGATGCCACGGCCTTGCGCCGTGGTCCCTCACGCTTACTGCTAATAAGATTAAATACTCGGTTGATGCCACCGGCCTTGCGCCGTGGTCCTTCACGCTCCCTGCTACTCCTCCTTCTCCCAGTTCTCGATGTACTTCCGAACTTGCGCGCTTGCCAAACTTCCAAAGCTCCCAACATACACCGTCGTCTGCCACAATCGCTCCAGTCCAGCCCCGGTCAATTCGTTGCTTAATACCTCCTGCGCGGAATTCATCAAACCCACCACGATCGCAGCTGGCGACACCGCGGGATGCGCCCTCAAGGCAAGGTGCACGTGGTCCGGAACGAACGACACTTTGACTATCGCGAAGCGAGCGGCAACTTCAACTCTTTTCCATTCTGTCGCAACCTTCTTCCCTTCCGCCGACCCCAAAACGCCTCGACGTTTAGCAGTAGCAAGCACACAATGAAACTGTGCTACTACCACTGCATGCGCCGGAGTCAATCTGCTCAAGCCCACAGTTGTCAGGTCATAACTCTGCAAAAAGACTGGAGGCAACGGACGCTTATCGTAGCCATGATGCTCACTTTGACTACTCAAATACTTTTCGACTGCCTCACTCCGGCTCTTCCCAATTGTTATGGCGAAATAGCCTTTGCTGACCAGGTTTTCTGGTTGCGACAGCCCTAACTGTTCCCTCAGCCACTTACTTACCCGTCCTTTCAATTTGTCTGCGGCTGACGAGACTGTCTCCGTCGGCTGCAGGCTCAGGATGGATAAGACATCGGTCGAGTCAGTGGCCAGTTTCAAGACGCGCAAGCCATAGGGTTTGAGTAAAGAATCAAGAGTTGCGCGTTGAAGTAAAGCCAATTCACGGTAAGGTCGACACTTGTAAGTGCGGAATCTGACGTAGACGCGATAGCAATAGGCAAATTTGAGCTCGTGAGGAGAGTAAGGTCGTAGAAACAAGGTGAGGTGCCTCCTGGGCGCATTCTAGGTCGGGTGTTTTCCGGGATGCAAGATTGAGGGTGTTTTTTAATAGCAGTAAGCGTGAGGGACGACGGCGCAAGGCCGGTGGCATCGACCGGATATTTGAGTCAGCCTCTTTTAGCGGTGAGCGTGAGGGACCACGGCGCAAGGCCGGTGGCATCTGGGTTAGTCTCCAAACAAAAAAGACGGCTCTTTGGCCGTCTCCCGCCTTGCCTGCCGCTGCACCAACCGTTCGTTTTTCCAGGATATTCAAGTAAAAGACCCAATGGTCCGGGCTTTCCAGAAAATCGCAAAATAATTTTTCCGACGGTGCTTTTTTCGATTTTGCGCCCAAAAGTAGGGGAAATGGCGAGTTTGTGACTTGCGCTTTCAGGCTGAGCGGCTCGGTCCAAAGAATCCCGAGCTCGTTAGATTCTCAGTGTCGCCCTCACCAGGCTACCGTGAAATTCTTAACACTCGCAACGCCCGCGAAATCACTCGGCCCGCCTCGCCCACGCCCAACGCGGCGGTAACACCAAAGTACGTTAAGCCATACCCGCCCAGGACCACCACCGCCAGAGGAATCGGATGGGTCCGGCCCAGTAAAATCCTGAACCCCCAGCCAACCCCCGCCCCAACTGCCGCGCCCAGCCACAACTTAGTAATAAAGGGGAGCGGTAGACCGGTGCGTCCTATTCTGGCATTCAGACTGCGACGGAGCAGTACGAACTCGACCCAACCCGCCACTCCAGCAGATGCGGTGAGCCCGACAACGCCCCATTGCGGATCGACTCCTAACGCTCGCGGCAAAGGCAGTGAGCAAAGGTAGCCAAGCACCGTAGTCAAGACCACTCGCACTACCGCAAAGCGTAAAGGCGTTCGCGTGTCGCGTAAGGCATAGAACGTGGAGGAATAGAGCCGGCCCATCGTGGAGGCCAGCAGGCCGACGGAGGAACCTGCTACGACGGCCCAAAGATAACGGGAGTCCGCCTGGGTAAATTTTCCGTTCTGATACAGGAGCGCAACGACTACGTCACCAAGAGCCAGGAACGCCATTGAGGAAGGAACAATGAAGAACGAAATCCGCTGCAGGCCGGTCTCCAGGCGATGTCTCAACGTTTCCGCTACCACTTCAGTAGCACCCATGGCCTTTGACATCGTGGGCAGTTCGGCTGCTGACACTGACATACCAAACAAACTCACCGGCAGCGTGTACAGACTCTGCGCGTAGGTAAGCGCCGCGACTGCTCCCGTACCCAGGTAGCTGGCGAGGAAAGCGTCCACGAAGGCGCTGATTTGGACCACGCCGCGGCTGACAAACACCGGCAGGAAGTTTCTGATCACTTCTTTCACGTGATCACTGGCGACATCGATCAAAGGGCGAAATTGGTGAATCAAACGCAGCACCGTCGGCATCTGCACGCCAATTTGAAGGGCGCTGCCGACAACTGAACCCCAGGCCGTATATTCAGCCAATGGACCAGGAGCAACCTTTCGGCCAAACATTACCAGGGCGACAATGATCGCGATGTTCCAGGCGACCGGTGCCGTGTAAGAAACAAAGAAGCGATGATGACTGTTGAGCACTCCCAGGCACCACGCTGATAGGACCAGCAATCCTGCACCAGGAAAGAGAATCCGCACCAGGCTGATGGTCAGTTCACGACGTTCATCCTGGAAGCCCCCCGCAATGACGGTAACAAAGTAAGGAGTGCCCAGTACTCCGATTAATACAATCACGGAGGTCACCAGGGCCAATAGACCAAAGACCGCATTGGCCACCCGCGACGCTTCTTTCTCATCACCCTGGGCCAGCAGTCGCGCGTAGACAGGAATGAAAGAAGCCGACAACGCGCCTTCGCCGAAAACGTTTTGCAGGAAGTTGGGAATCCTGAAGGCCGCACTAAAAGCGTCACCTTCGCCCGAACGGCCAAAGTAGTAGGCAAATATGCGCTGACGAATGAGACCGACTATGCGACTGATCAGAATTCCGGCGCCGACTGAGAAGGCAGATCTCGCGGTACTCGGGGTATCAACTGCTGCCTCTTTCGCAGGACCAGGGATGGCGGCCCCAACCTGTTGCAGTGTTTCACCGGCAATAAGGCTTGCGTCTTTGAGAGGCGCTCTATCTGCCTCGACGATATCTTTATTTGAGGGAATGTCTGCCGCGGGGTTGGAGGAATCGTCCATCTGGTTATCTGAGATCGTAGTCCTTCATCTTGTTGAGAAGTGTTTTGTAGCTAATGTCCAGCTCTTCCGCAGTCCGGCTCTTGTTGCCACCATTGCTCTTCAGGACGGCCTGAATCTTCTTGCGTTCAACAAAACTCAGCGCTCGTTGAGCGACCTCTGAAAGCGTCCCTGACAAGTCCGTCTGCAAAAGACTTTCGACCTTGTCCGAGGAGTTGGTGCCGAGGCCCAGATCCTTTGGTTCAAGCGTCATTGTGTCCGAAAGAATACAGGCACGTTCGATGGCATTCTCGAGTTCACGAACGTTTCCCGGCCAGTTGTGTTTTCTAAGCGCTGCTACTGTTTCTGGGCTCAGACTCGCCTCTCGGCCGCGCAGTTCTTTACCAATCTGGGACGCGAAGTGGCCCGCCAGCAAGATAATATCTTCGGCCCGTTCCCGGAGCGGCGGAATCTCGATGGGAAACACAGCCAGGCGGAAAAACAAGTCGCCACGAAAGAGTCCGCCGTCAACCGCAGTCTTCAAGTCCCTGTTGGTTGCGGCCACGACTCGTACGTCGACGGCAATCGGGGCTCGACCACCGATTCGATCGACGACTTTCTCTTCGATGGCGCGGAGCAGTTTTCCTTGAACGGCCAAGGGCAACTCACCGATCTCGTCGAGGAAGACTGTGCCTCCGGACGCCAGTTCAAACTTTCCCTGGCGACGGTCGCTGGCTCCAGTGAACGCTCCTCGTTCGTGACCAAAGAGTTCGTTCTCAATTAAGGTCTCTGGAATTGCAGCGCAGTTGATCGCAACGAATGGTTTGTCGCGGCGGCTGGACAGATGATGCACTGCCCGAGCAAACAACTCTTTACCGGTACCTGATTCACCCAGCAGCAATACCGTCGCGTCCGTCTGGGCCACGCGCTGCGTTTCCGCGACGGCGCGCTTAATAACCTCCGATTCACCAATGATCCTGGGGAAACCATAGCGACGAGCCCACTCTTCCCGTAACAAAACATTCTCTGTGCGCATTCTGGCCTGTTCAAGCGCGCGTTCGACCAATAGCAAAAGGTGGTTTGAATCGACTGGTTTTTGCAGGAAGTCGTGAGCGCCGTCTTTCATCGCTTG
Source organism: Pyrinomonadaceae bacterium (assembly GCA_035263325.1). Classification (GTDB taxonomy): domain Bacteria; phylum Acidobacteriota; class Blastocatellia; order Pyrinomonadales; family Pyrinomonadaceae; genus PSRF01. Next base: position 4,271 of record DATFRK010000262.1, read on the forward strand.
CACGGCTTCGTCGATCGACCCAAACCCGGTCATGACGATGACAGGAATGTCGCCATCTGCCGAACGGGCCGCGCGCAACACGTCGAGTCCTGATCCGTTTGGCATGCGCAGATCAGTCAGCACCAGACGATGACGCGTGGTAGAGATCTCGTTGAGAGCTGAACGGGTATCCGAGGCTTCAGTGACGCTGTAACCGGCGTTTTCCAGCGTCAGGCGCAGAACACGGCGCAGGCTGTCTTTGTCTTCGACGAGTAGGATGTCGGCCATTTCGAGGCGGTAGTAGCGGCACGCCTTTCCAGTTAAGTTGCGAGCCGTGGGTGATCATCATTGTTCGTCTAGAAGGTGTCAAGCGACGTGTATCTCGCAGCGGTGGGCGGAAAGAGTTGCGAGAAGAGATAAATCAATGGCCAAGGGCTGAAGAGCAAATGCCCCAGACCGGAACAAGGCTATTTCCAGGTGCCGATTCCCGCTTGAGTGCCGGTAAGAATCACCGGTTTGCCATTCTGCGGCAGTCGTACAGTGCTAGTCCCTTTACGATTAACAAAAGTGACCAGGGGCGCCGCGACCTCCTGACTATCAGCATCAACTACCCGGCCCAGCGCATCAAAACGAAAGATCTTGGGGAATGGACCTTTGATCTGCAAATCGTGCCCGGCAGGCAACATCACTTTCATCGGTGGATCAAGCACACCGTCTGCATCCGCGTCCACTCTCACGACGTACGAATTGTTATCAACGACCTCGATGCTGGCCATTTGCTCTACTTCACTTGCTTGTCGCCGATTCGAATCGACGCGGGCCTGCTCGATATAGGCAGCAAACAACTGAGCGGCGTTGTCGCGGGCGATATCAGCTTGAGTGCTCATGAAGTGGGTCACGGCGTACCCGCCGACGGCGATAACCGCCACTGACACAATCAGCAGCTCAAGCAAAGAAAAGCCGCTGGCTACTTTCTTCGCATTTGCGCAAGAGCTCTTCATACCGGCCTAAGGTGATGAGAAATTTCGTCGTTACCGAGCACGCAAAACTGAAGCAGGGCATAGTCTCCCTTTGACTGCGGGACGACAGTCTTCTCGGGCGAATACTAATGTACTGAGTCGATGAGGGCTCTAGTATTCACGAACACCGAGTGAGCGCAGACCGGCCGTGCTTAGGGCTCGATCGATTTGATTGGAGTCG
>DATFRK010000263.1:0-5979 GCA_035263325.1 Pyrinomonadaceae bacterium
ACGCCACACCGTGGGCGTTCAGCCTGTCTTCACCTCCAACCACTCACTAATCTAGAAAAAAGCGCGCAGGTCAAGCAATTCCGAGTCGACGTGCTGTGGCAAAGTTGTTGCTACTCAAAGAAAACGTTGAAAGGCATTCGCGGGGACTGAAGGCTAAGGAGGGGAGAGTCTTCAGCGCGGAACACAGGTCAGCGTAGAGCGGCGAGGCCTGTGTCAGATCGTGGGCGGGCCTAATCAAGGGGGGTTTCACGGCGGGAGGTCCGCCCACGCTTCAAAGGTCAACACGCCGCGAGAACGGTCAGTTCTGGAAGGTAGCCATTGTGAGTGCTTCTGTCAGGGTCATCAAGCGGGGAAGAATTGAAGTTTCCAGGGACATCGAGGACAACAACGATTCAAAGCGGGCCAGCCGTCAGCTTACCCGAGAAATTGTAACTACAGTGAAAGGTTGGGTTGCCGAGATCGAACAAAGACGTCGGGGAACTACCAGGCGTCCTCAGTCTTCATGAGATGAGTTGGCACAGGCTGGTTGTTAAGAGGATTCGGCCTGTGTTCGACGAGCGGGTGGACTTGTCACGTGGGCTCGTGACGAGTCAACCCGCTTGCTAGTTTTAAGGGGTTGGAAATCACTAGCATTGGGTCAATCATGTTAGCAAGACTACGAAAGATTTTTCTGCAACATAAAGTGCTGGCGTCGGTAGCGGTGGGTTTACTTGGACTGGCAGCAATCATTTGGTTCCTCGCCGGTCGATCCGGAAAGCCGGTACAGGCGGCGCCAACCGCTCTTTCCGTTGAAGTCACGCCAGTCGAACAAAAAGATGTGCCGCTCTATAGCGAGTGGATCGGAACGCTCGATGGGATGGTCAATGCGGACATCAGAGCCCAGGTGGCCGGTTATCTCCTGAAGCAGGATTACAAGGAAGGTTCGCTGGTCCGAAAGGGACAACTACTTTTCGAGATCGACCCGCGACCATTCGAAGCAGCGCTGGGCCAAGCGAATGGAGATCTGGCCAAGGCCCAGGGCCAACTCGGTCAAGTAGAATCACAACTCGCCCAGGCCGAAGCGCAACTGGCGCAGGCGAACAGTCAACTGTTACAGGCACAAGCGCAACTGACCCAGGCCGAAGCCAACCAAAGAAAAACGCAGCTAGACGTCGATAAGTACACACCACTTGCCGCCCAGCGAGCGGTCACGCAACAAGATCTTGATAACGCAGTGCAGTCGAATAGCGTGGCCAAGGCGCAAATCGAGGCAAACAAAGCCGGAATCGAGACGGCCAGGGCCCAGGTCAAGGCGGCCAACGCCGGAATTGGCACCGCCAAAGCAGCGATCACTTCTGCAAAGGCACAAGTCGAATCTTCAGCAGCTGCCGTTCGTACGGCCCAACTAAACCTTTCCTTTACCAGGATCGTGGCGCCGATAGACGGCATAGCGGGAATTGCCCAGGCTCAGGTTGGCAACCTTGTTAACCCGACGAGTGGTGTCCTGACTACTGTCTCCACTGTCGACCCTATCAAAGTTGGTTTCACGTTGAATGAACGTGAGTATCTGAGCTTTACCAAACGCAGTGTTATCGATGCCCGTCAAGGTTCAAGCATCGAGCAACTTGAACTTGAGCTCGTTCTGTCAGACGGCACAACTTACCCGGAAAAAGGTCGCTTCTACCTGGCTGATCGGCAGGTCGATCCAAAGACCGGGGCCATCCGACTGGCAGGCGTCTTTCCCAATCCGGGGAATGTTCTGCGGCCGGGTCAGTACGGTCGCGTGAGAGCAATTACCAGTACCACAGAGGGTGCGTTGGTTGTACCGCAACGCGCGGTGACTGAACTCCAAGGTGGTTTCCAGGTTGCCGTGGTGGATGGAACGAACAAGATCGCTATTCGCTCAGTGAAAGTCGGTGATCGTACAGGGCAGGATCGCATTATTGAAGACGGACTGAAGCCGGGTGAACGCGTCGTCGTGGAAGGCACACAGAAAGTTAAGCCAGGCGCCTTGGTTAACCCGGTGCCATATACGAAGTCAAAGACTGCCCAAGTGAACCAGTAGGTGTTTCGTGATTTCCAAGCTCTTTATCAATCGCCCCATCGTGGCGATGGTTATCGCTATCGTGACCGTGATTGGTGGTCTGATTGCCATGCGCGGACTTCCGGTGGCCCAGTTTCCGGAGATCGTCCCGCCGCAGATCATTGTCAATACCACTTACACTGGCGCTGACGCAGTGACGATTGAGCAATCTGTTGCCGCGCCGCTCGAGCAGCAAATGAGCGGCGTCGACAACATGCTCTACATGCAGTCGACAAACGCCAACGACGGCACCATGGCGTTGACGGTCACCTTCGGTATAGACACCGATCCCAACATCGATCAGGTCAACGTCCAGAACCGGGTGGCCCAGGCGCAACCAAACTTGCCGACAGACGTTAATCAGTTTGGCTTGAACATGCGCAAGTCGACGGGCCTGCCCACGCTCGTCATTTCAATCTTCTCGCCAAAACAAACACACGACTCTCTCTTCCTGGCCAACTACGCCAACATCAATATCAACGACGCGCTTTATCGCGTTCCCGGTGTGGGCGAAGTCAGGTTGTTCGGCGCCAGCGACTACGCGATGCGCATCTGGGTCAAACCGGATCTGTTGGCGAAGCTCGGCCTCACCGTTCCGGATCTTTCGCGCGCTGTCCAACAACAGAGCACGGTTAATCCTGCCGGTCAGCTGGGGGCTGAGCCAGCGCCACCGGGGAAAGAGATGACCTACAAACTGCGGGCGCAAGGTCGCCTGCAGACGGCGGAAGAGTTTGGGGAGATCGTGGTGCGCTCAAATCCTGATGGTTCGGTCGTGCGGCTCAAGGATGTGGCCCGAATCGAACTTGGCGCCCTCAACTATCAGCAAGTCGCGCGCTTCAATGGTCAGCCTGCCGGTCTGATCGCCATCTTCCAGGCACCGGGTTCAAATGCGCTGGCGGTTGCTGACGGAGTGAAGCGAGCGATGGCTGATTTGAAGACTCGCTTCCCTGACGACCTGGAATACGAAGTGTCGCTTGACACTACCAGGTCAGTTACCGAAGGCATCAGGGAAATTGTGCAGACACTGCTGATCGCGATGGTCCTGGTGATCCTCGTGGTCTATATCTTCCTGCAAAACTGGCGCGCAACCCTGATTCCAATTATCGCCGTGCCAGTGTCGCTGATCGGAACGTTCGCGTTCTTCCCGCTCCTGGGTTTCTCAATCAACACCCTTTCCCTATTCGCCCTGGTGTTAGCTATCGGACTCGTGGTCGACGATGCGATTGTTGTTGTCGAAGCAGTTGAACACCACATTGAGGAGGGTATGAGTCCACGAGACGCAACCCTCAAGGCTATGGAAGAGGTTACTGGACCAGTAATCAGCATCGCCTTGATCCTGGCGTCAGTGTTTATTCCAGTCGCCTTTGTCAGTGGTATCCAGGGTCGTCTAAACAAACAATTCGCGGTGACTATCGCAGTATCAGTATTGATTTCGGCATTCAACGCTCTGACGTTGTCGCCTGCGCTTTCTGCTCTATTGCTCAAGCCGCGAAAAGAGGCAAAGGAAGGCTTATTGCGCCGCTTCTTCAATGGCTTCAACTATTGGTTCGCCAAGGTTACCCACGGTTACGTTACCCTCAGTAACTCGCTGGTACGCAAGGCAGCGGTAGCCTTGGTGATAATCGCAGGCTTTGCGCTGGTTGATGGCGTCCTCGGTAATAGACTGCCAGCTAGCTTTCTACCGGAAGAGGATTACGGCTATCTCTTCGTGAATGTCCAACTGCCTGCAGCTGCCTCACTCGAACGCACCGATCAAGTTTCACGAAAGATCGAAAACATCCTGAAGCAGACCGATGGCATTCAGTTTTACAACACGATCGAGGGATTCAGCTTGTTGAATCGAGTTTCGGCCAGCTACAACGCCTTCTTCTTCGTAGCCCTAAAACCTTGGGACGACCGGAAGCAAACTGCCCAGGAAATCCAGAAGGCACTTAACGGCCACCTGTCCAGTGAAGTTCCGGAGGCGGTCGCGCTTGCGTTCATGCCACCTGCGATTCCCGGTCTGGGAAGCTCCGGCGGCTTTTCCTTCTGGCTGCAAGATCGCAGCGGTGGCTCGGTGGAATTTCTCGATCAGAATCTGCAAAAATTTTTGGAAGCCGCTCGCAAGCGTCCTGAACTTACCGGCGTCGCCTCGCAGTTTTCCGCCGCCGTTCCGCAAGTCTATGCCGATGTGGACCGGGACAAGGTCTTAAAGCAAGGAGTCGCCGTAGCCGACGTCTATCAAACACTACAAGCCTATCTCGGCGGACTCTATCTAAACCAATTCAATCGCTTCGGTCGTCAGTGGCGTGTGTTTATGCAGGCTGAAGGCGAAGAACGTCTTAGTGACAAAGACATTGAGCAGTATTACGTCAGGAACAACGACGGAAACATGGTCCCACTCTCAGCGCTGGTAACTACCAGAAGAGTGTCGGGACCAGAGTACACCAATCGTTTCAACGTCTATCGCGCCGCGCAGGTAATTGGGTCGGCGGCCCCGGGCTACAGTTCCGGTCAGGCAATGGCTGCACTCGAAGACGTCGCCAAGCAAGTGTTGCCGCCCGAAATGGGTTACGACTGGGCTGACCTTTCGTACCAGGAGAGAAGCGCTTCGGGAACAACAGGAATCGTCTTTGGACTCTCTTTGGTCTTTGTGTTTCTCATCCTGGCTGCTTTGTACGAGAGCTGGTCGTTGCCCTTCTCTGTACTGCTCACAGTGCCAGTGGCGATTTTTGGCGCGTTTCTTGGCTTGATGCTTCGTCGTTACGACCTGGATGTGTATGCGCAGATCGGATTGATCGTGCTAATAGGTTTGGCAGCCAAGAACGCGATTCTGATCGTCGAGTTTGCCAAAGCAGAACTGGAAAAAGGGCGAGAACTTGCCGCGGCCGCGCTCGAAGGCGCACGACTGCGGCTCAGACCGATCCTGATGACTTCGTTCGCTTTCATCCTTGGTTGCGTGCCGCTGTGGATTGCTTCCGGTGCCGGCGCTTCGGCGCGCCGAATTCTGGGTACGGTAGTCGTCGTCGGCATGCTGGCCGCCACCTCAATCGCCATCTTCATCATCCCCGCTACGTTTTACATGGTGGAGAAGTTCACCATGAGACTCACTAAGAAACAGACGCCTCATCAGAGTGGACCAGAACACGAACCCGCAGCGGGAGATTAATAACAGACACGATGAAGAACAGATTAGCGGTCGCGTTGATCATAGTGAGTCTCGCGACATTTCCAGTAGTAGGTCAAAAGAGGCTTCCGTCACCCGTCTCAACTCCTGATCGTTTTCGCGGGGTTGAGTCTGCGCCGGAGCAAAACTCCATTGGCGATCTCAAATGGTTTGAAGTCTTCAAGGATGCTGAACTGCAAAATCTGATCAGAACAGCAATGCAGAATAATTACGATCTGCACTCAGCTGTCGCCCGCGTCAATGCTGAACGGGCCAATGTTGGCTTGGCCCGTTCGGAACAGTTTCCGCAATTCGTCGCTAGCGCCGACGTCACCACCACGAAAAATTCGGCGAATGGACAATTCTCTGGTTCGCCAATTGGCAGTCAGAAGCGGACCTTTGGCAGCGTCCTGCTCAATCTATTAACTTTCGAACTCGACATCTGGGGACGGCTGCGAAACCAGACCAAGGCAGCCCGCGCCGAACTGCGAGCTTCGGAGGAAGATCGCAAAGCGGTGATGACTACTGTCGTCGGTGATGTGGCGACAAACTATTTCAGCTTGCTGGAACTCGACGACGAATTGGACATTGCGAAACGGACCCTGGCAACTAGAGAAGACTCGCTCAACTTGATCAAGATTCGCGAGCAAGGCGGCGTCGCAACCTTGCTCGATGTCCGCCAAGGCGAAGAACTCGTCTACCAGGCTTCTCGAACTATTCCCGATACTGAGCGGTTGATCGAACAGACTGAGAACCAGATCAGCCTGCTATT
>DATFRK010000264.1:0-3803 GCA_035263325.1 Pyrinomonadaceae bacterium
GCGGTAGTGCTGTCGCCCGAACATCCGTTACTGGAAGAGCTGTTGCAAGGCTCGGCACTCAAACAAGACATCCAAACCTTCGCGGAGAAGGTTAAGAGCCAGCGAGCGACTCGAGGCGAGGAAGCGGAAGAAGAAAAGGAAGGCTTGAACACCGGTGTGCTGGCCATCAATCCCTTCAGCGGCGAGAACGTGCCCGTCTGGGTGGCGAACTATGTGCTGATGGAATACGGCACCGGTGCAGTCATGAGTGTGCCGGCCCACGACGAGCGCGATTATGAGTTTGCGCAGAAATATTCGTTACCCATCCGGCAGGTCATTGCTCCCGTGACTCATGATCAACTCAAAGCGGAGCCGACGTCGACCACCGGCACCGATCAATCAGTAGAGATGGTCCATGCATTTACCGACTATGGCGTCTTGATGAATAGTGATTCCTGGGGCGGCAAACTGTCCCCGGCCGCTATGAAGGAGATGGCGCAATATGCGGAGCAACATGGTTTTGGCGAAGCGGCGGTAACCTATCGTATTCGTGATTGGGGTGTTTCCCGGCAACGATTCTGGGGTGCGCCCGTGCCGATTATCTATTGCGAAGACTGTGGCTTGGTGCCCGTACCCTACGAGCAGTTGCCTGTTGTGCTGCCGCCGAGCGCTGATTTTTCAGGTACCGGTGAATCGCCACTCGCTGGTGTAGCAGAGTTTGTCAACACAACCTGTCCCCGGTGTCAGGGACCAGGACGCAGGGAAACCGACACGATGGATACGTTTGTCGATTCGTCGTGGTACTTCTTCCGCTACTGTGACCCACGCAACGAGAATGCCCCCTTTGATTCCGGCATTACGAACCGTTGGACGCCTGTGGACCAGTACATCGGCGGCGATTCACATGCCGTGATGCATTTGATCTACACGCGCTTTTGGACCAAGTTCATGCGCGACCTTGGTCTGGTTGATTTTGCGGAACCAGTGCAGCGACTGTTGACTCAAGGGATGGTAACGAACCAGGTGGAGGGTACCGATGAATGGAAGGCTATGTCGAAGAGTCTCGGCAATGGAGTCGATCCTGATGAGATGATCGCTGCCTTCGGTGCTGACGCGACGCGCCTCTTTGTCTTATTTGCCGCTCCGGTCGAAAACGAATTGCGCTGGTCCGAGTCAGGAATCGAAGGTGCGGTCCGGTTCCTGCGACGCGTTTACACCATGGTGTGGCGTTGGCGGGAACGGATTCAGCAGCCGGAGGGACCGGTCGATGCCGACGATTATAGCGTTGGAGCGCGGGCTCTCAGGCGTAAGACTCACCAAACGATCGCGAAGGTGACTAGCGATTTTGCGGGGCTCCACCTGAACACGAGTGTTGCCGCCTTAATGGAGTTGTTTAACCAGTTGAGTGAATTCAACGCTGACCCTGGCAAGGCAACAAATGCGGATGTATTTGCCGTACGAGAAGCCTTGAACTCGTTGGTAGTAATGTTGGCGCCATTTGCACCGCATGTCGCGGAGGAATTGTGGGAAGCGCTTGGCCACCGAGGTGGTTTGCAGGCTGATTGGCCGGTTGCGGATGCGGACCTCGCGCGCAGGGAAGAGTTGGAAATCCCCATTCAGGTGAACGGAAAGCTCCGATCCCGCGTAATTACTACACCAGAGGTCTCGGAAGAGGAATTGCAGAAGGCTGCCTTGGCAGATGAGAAGGTCCAGGCGTTGGTAGCGGGACATGAAATCATAAAGGTAATTATTGTCCCACGACGGCTCGTGAACATAGTGATCCGTTGATGGGAGCGCAGGCGGCCCGCCTGCTGCCTTAACTAACACTCAAGCGCGAGCAGGCGGGCCGCCTGCGCTCCAAAAAGACTGCACTCTCCAAAAGACTGGTTGCTTGCTCCCAGTTGAGCCGTTAAAATCGGCCTGTAATTGCAGTTAAGTGCTATTCTCGTCGGTTCTCCTTGATCTTTTAGTCACTAGCAAGATTCTGTCTCTTGCTCAGAGTACGATCGTGATCCAGCAGTTGCGCTTCCAGAGCCAAAACTTTAAGGAGCGTTAGACCTGCCTGCCCAGCGCCAACCAACTGCCGCAGCGATCGCCGGCCACTGTTTTACGAGCCACTAATGAAAGAATGCCCAGTCTGTAGGCGCTGTTTCCCCGACGCAACTAATCACTGTCCTGAGGACGGCGATGAGACAACACCGTCCCTGCTCGGTGAACCCACGCTTGATGCTCGCTATTTGCTGGAACGGCGATTAGGTCAGGGCGGCATGGGCGTTGTGTTTAAGGCCCGCCACATATTTCTCAAAACGTCGCATGCAATAAAAGTGATCCTGCCGGATCTCGTTGGTAACGACCCGATGCTGGCAACTCGATTTCGGCAGGAAGCGCTGGCAGCTGCGGCCATCCGTCACCCAAACATCATTGCCGTAACGGATTTTGGGGTGGTCCGTGGGACGATGCCGTTCCTGGTAATGGAATTCGTCAAAGGCAAGTCACTCCAAGACCTGCTGGGAGAAGAGAGCAGAATGGCTCCGGCCCGCGCCTTTGAGCTGATAAGTGCCGTTGCCGCCGGTGTCGCCGCGGCCCACCGGCAGAACATCGTCCATCGCGATCTGAAGCCACTCAACATCATGGTGCAGGATGGCGTGCCGATCGCGGAGGCCGTGAAGATACTGGATTTTGGTCTGGCCAAGATCAAATCTGGTGAGTTGCTGGGTTCCTTCGTCCAGGCCCAGACCAGCGGCTTGATGGGCTCACCTTTTTACATGGCGCCGGAGCAATGGTCGGATGAAGAACCTGATGCCCGCGCCGACATCTACAGTCTTGGTGTAATCCTTTACCAAATGTTGGCGGGCGATGTGCCGTTCAAGGGCTCATCAATTCCGTCGATCATGAAGAAGCACCTCACGTTGCCGCCGCCAAGTTTTCAATCAATGGGTGTCTCGGTTCCCGCTGAAATTGAAGCTGTTGTACGTCACGCACTCGAAAAAGAGATTGCCACCCGCACAGACTCAGTGGCTACGTTCCTGCAAGAGTTGCGCGCGGCCATGAACTCAAGCCCGATCGCCGCCGCACCAACCAGGCCAACGGGGGCCCTGGATCCCAATCGGACCATGGTGTCTGAGGCAAACCCGACTGGTGCGCAGCAGCCTCAGTCCACTGGCGACGCAAAATTTGGCGCCTCATTTGACTCGATGGCCGGCACTGTGAGTTCAACCGGACTTGATGAGCGAGTGCAGCAGGAAATGTCTGATACGGCCGCTCGTCATCGCGTTGAGCAGGAGGCACGTGAGCGGTCCGCGCGTGAAGAGTTGGCGCGCGAAGCCGAAGCCCGTCGCCTTGCCGCCCAGGAGGCGGAGCGCAAACGACTCGAGGAAGAAGAGCAACACCGTCAGCAAAAGCTCGAGCGGGAACGACAGGAGCGTGAACAACGCGAGACACTCGAACGCATGGCGCTCCAGGCCAAGGAACTCGAGGATCGTTTGGCTCGCCTGGCGACCAGCATGCCGCCTCCCACGGTTCTCGATCCGGAAGTCACACGCATATCGCATCCCAAAGTACCAACGGAGGTCATGAGCAGCAGTGCGGCCGGGTTTCAATCAATGGCCCACGGCCAGCCCTTAATAGTTGACGTTCCCAAGAAGAGTGCGGTTGGTCCAGCAGTGATCGCAGCGGCGGCGATTGTGATTCTTTTACTCGGAGGTGTGGGCGTCGGGGCGTACTTCATGTTTCGTCCCAAGCCTGCGGTAGTGACGCAGCCAACGGAACCGCCCAGTATTAAGCCACAGCTGGTGGCGATCGCCGGTGGCTCCTTTCAAATGGGG
>DATFRK010000265.1:0-3354 GCA_035263325.1 Pyrinomonadaceae bacterium
TGGATTTGACTCTGCTCTCGAACTGCCCACCTGGGACGATCATAATCGTTCCCTCGTGGCCGCGAATCAGACCAGGAATGTGTTGCGCGTTGGCCATCGATGAGCTCAGTACCAACGAATGCCCTTTCGCGAATTCAGCGATGAGGTGGAACGTATCAGGCACTTCGCGGCCGTCTTTAAAGATGTAGATGCCGCCTGAGGCCATGACCTTCTGTGGAAACTGCGGCTCGCCCCAGCAGATGTTGAGCGGCGCAACGACGTGATAGAAGAGATCGGTAGCGATTCCACCGGAATAGTCCCAATATTTCCGGAAGCGGAAGAAACGGTCTGCGTCGAACGAACGTTTCGGCGCGGAACCCAGCCACATTTTCCAGTCGATGTAGTCGTCACCTTTGGCGTCCGGTCCTGCATTCTGGTCAATCGGCCAGTTCCATTCACCCTCAATCGTGTTTCGATGGTATGAGCCCTGGCTCATGATCAACTGGCCGATCATCCCGTCCTGAATCGCCTTGCGCGCTTTCCACCACTGGTCGCTCGAGGTAGTCTGCGAACCGATCTGCACCACACGATTGGTGGTCTTCTGCACCTCGTAAAATTTCTTTGCCTCTTCGACGGTGCGGGTCATCGGCTTTTCGCAATAGACGTCTTTACCGGCTTTCATCGCCTCAATCGCAATCGGTGCATGCCAGTGGTCAGGTGTGGCGATGATCACGGCATCAACATCCTTGCGCGCAATTACCTCGCGATAATCTAGCGTGGCAAGCCCAGCACTGCTCGCCTCTTTCGCTTTGTTGAGACGTTTGCGGTAGACATCACAGACGGCAATTACCTGTGCAGGATAATTCCCCTTGCCGACTTCCATCACCCATCCCATCACATTTGATCCACGACCGCCGACCCCAATACAGCCAATATTGATTCGATCGTTGGCGCCCAAAATCGTTGCATGCACATTGCGATGATAGACAGCGGCAGCTCCGGCGGCTGCGACACTCGTCTTCATGAAATCTCTGCGTGTGGTTCTATCACTCATACAAAATCTCCTCAGATAGGTTGTCGCGCTATTCAGTTTTGAATCCGATTAACAAAGTGAGCGAATAGCAGGAATATTACCGTCTTGGAGTGTTATGATCAATCGCTCTAGCGCAGTATCGGTAGCTTGCTCGTTGCCAGTCACCGGTCCGAGCGGGTTGATTTGTGCGGCGCTGGCGGTTCGCGACGGCCGGGTAACCTTTGGCTGCAAGAACCATCGCGCCGATCGGATCCCAGGTGTTTGGCAATAACAGCAGGTCCCACCCATGTGGAGAGACAGCAAAGTCTCCGCTTTTTCCTTTTGTGATCGCCTGTTCATCTTGAACTCACCTTCCGCGTGTTGGCATAACCAATAATAAGAGATCGAAATAGACTTCATTTCTCGTAATTAGACCGTCTACTACTTCAACGATGTCTAAGCCCTTAATAGTATTCATGTCGGCGCCTGACGGTATGCTGGCTTTCCATTTCAATGTGAACCCTCTTTCTGTCGGAATTATTTCTTCAGCTTCCCAATGCCAATCAGGATTTCTCAGGAGCAATTTCTCGAAGTACCTCCTTAGTTCGGCGTGTCCGGTTATGCCCTCCGGATTGGCGGGATCAAGGTAGAAAGCGCCTTCTGCGTAATAGGTCAGCAGTCTCTCAACGGAGCCTTTCCCGCCCGTCCAGGCTGGGAGCCAGTTATCGCAGAGTTTTTTTGCTTGATTGTGATCCATAATATTGCCTCGCACTTTACGCCTGCTGATCAGCGCGACCTTTTAAAGTCCAGTAGAAGTAAGCTGTTTCAACACAAAGGTTCAAAGGGACAAAGGATCAAAGGGGAATTATAGCTTAATGTTTTCTCCTTTGACCCTTTGTCCCTTTGTGCTGAAACAGCTTACTTCTATTGGATTTTAATTTGCACACGCTCCAATCACTTTGGGCTGTAGAAGAAGTAATCGGCCGTGTAAGGCACAAACTGCTTGTTGCCGATATCCGCTGGCCCACTACAGCCCGTCGAGGGCGCCGCGCCCCCGACGGTATTCAATCGTTGAATGAAGGTGGTCCTCGTCAGCTTGGCGCCGCCCGTTGGTCCCGCTTGCGCTCCAACCACCTCTACAAGGAGCCAGGGAATCGCCCCCGGCATGACGAATTTTGGGTCCAAGGAGGATCCGATCACCTTGCCCCAGACGGAGCTCGTGTCCCGGGAGTGCTGCCAGGTGGCGCGTACGACGCCGCCCTCGAAAGGGTTGGGGCTGAAGAAGTGGGTGGTAACTTGCTCTCCTTGGCCGTTGAACAACGTGGCCTGCGGCGTAAACAATGAAAAGGCGACGCCAGAAGCGCAGCCCGGCGTGCTTGAGTCGCAAGGCAGGCAAACGTAGTTCTGTGTGCCGACGCCGCGGCCCACGAAGAAAACCTCGTTCCCAGCCGGCACTTGAATTTCGGGGGGCACGAGCGGCGGTATGATTTCGCCCGACGTCTGAGCGATAGCCGATGCTGCAACGAATGATGTCAATAACACAATTGAACAGAGTCGCATTGCGATCAAAAATTTCGTATTGATTTCCACAGTTTGTTTTCCCTTTCATTGAAAAATTGAAGTTGATTGCGGCGAGCATCGCCGCCAACGTGTACAGGCGAAAAAGAAATGCGAATCTTCGACAGGACTATCGCCTGTACATAAGGGAGGGATGCGAAACCGAAGGTGATATTACCGAGGACGCGACGGCTGATAATTTTTTCGCGCATCCAAGCATGGCGCTGGTACCGCGCGACTTGATATTCTCCTTCGTCTACCTTTAGTATCAACGTTCTCAGTCTTGACGTTCTTTTGTTATTTCGGCCAATTCAGCGCGACCTTTCTCAATTCGGCCTTAAATTGAAACAGGTTAGTCACTACAGAGGAGTTTTTTATGCGATACGTGAAGCTTCGTTTGACTTGTAGCGGTCTGCTTCCACTGGGGCTGACGCTCGCGCTCGCGATGTCCGCCTTCGCTTTCTTTCAGGTCGATTCCCGCGCGCAGAGCGCAGCCTCAGCGTCATCCGACGAGGCCCGCCTGCGTACCGTGGTTGAGAAGTATTTTGCCGCCTGTGGCAAAAAGGACCTGGCAGGGGTGGTGGCGCTGTGGAGCGAGAAGTCGCCGAACCTGGCGACTTACAAGCAGAGCCTGCAGCGGCAGTTCACCGATGAGGAACCGAACCATGACAACCCAGTTATCACACGGGTCAAAGTGGAAAAAGAGAGAGCCAGCCTGCGGGCGACGATCGCGCAGACTTCCATGAGTCTAAAGAGCCAGCGGAAAAGCGGCCATCTGCTTGTCGTCAACTTTGAGTTCGTCAAAG
>DATFRK010000266.1:0-4870 GCA_035263325.1 Pyrinomonadaceae bacterium
TTGACCCAGTATATTATTGAGCGAGTGGGCGCAGGCTTTAGCCGAGCACGCGAGCGAAGTTTCTCTTTCGCTACCACCAAGAAGACGACCCTAGTTTGATTCGAGAATCCACTGATCCTAGAGATGGAGATTTTATTGAAGGAGAAAACAATCCAATCCTGGGAGGTTAACTTTTTGGGTGAGACGCGCGGTCCTCCGCGTCCTACTCAACCCGATGGTTAGCTAGCCAGTCCGACACAACGGGGAATCCCTCAGGTAGGGTCTCCGTGATCTTGAGCATGGTCTGAATCTCGCTCTTTGCCTTCGAATCGATGTCGATCATCTGGAGCAGAACCTTTCGGGGCGGCACCTGCAGCCCTTCTCGACGCACAACGTCTCGCGTATGTGTTAGGAAGGCCAAGAACCAGACAACCAGTGCCCTGGCGGTCTCTCGGGCCTCATGGAGGTGGTTCGTCAACGCCTGTTTCTCGATTGCAGCTCCGTGGACGAATCGAGAACGGAAGTCGTACAGCTCGCGGAAACGTTCGCGAATCACGTTCTCTGGGGTTGTCCTCGTTCCAAAGATAGCCGCGACCCGCCGCGCGAGTCGATTCGCTGCACCGGGAGCATCGTCACCAAGTAATGCATCGACGGTCGTGATGTGCCACAAGAGTTGCTCGAATCCTTCAGCGAAAAAGCCCTTGAGAAGATAGCGCCCCGCGCGCTCAAAGAACTGCCATTCCGGGCGGGATTCCAACTGACGGATTTCTGAGGCAATGGACCGAACGAATGCCTCGCACCCCTCTGTCTCCTCCTGATCAAGCGACGTCCAGATAGTTGGCCAGTCGAAGTCCAGCTCTTCTCCGGTCGAGGAGTCGAAAGCTGGCTCTCTGTCCAATTGATCGATGGCAGGACGCGAGCGAGGTGATCTCAGGATGTCATCATCCACAACGATTAAGAAGGGGATACAGAGGTCCGCTTGCCAGCGAAAACAAGCAAGTGGCAGAAGAGCCTCCGAAAGTTCTGGGAATCTCGCAAAAGTAGGCGCGACCTTGTCGATGTCAGCTAGGTTGATTGGAATGTGGCCCGGGTCTTTCCGCTGGACAGTCTTCTTGAGTGTGACATACCAGTAATCGGCAAGAACGCCGACGTCGGTGAGTCCCCACTGGTAGAATATTCGGTTGATATCAACCTCAAGCATCCGCTCGAGATCGGCTCTGGTGAAGCGCCGAACCTGGAATGAGCCGAGATCTAGGCAGTCTGCCGCGAACTTGACGTGCTCGATCGGAGCGAGATATGTCACGACTCGCTCGGTAGATCGGAAGGCCGAGGTGTACCGCGCGAAAGCTTGGCCCCCGTCGATACTATTGCCTGCTGCTGCGGTTGCATAGAGTCCAGAGCGGCGAAAGAAGTTCTTCGCGGCATGCTCCCACAGGGAGTGATCCCCGCGACTGGGCTTCGGATGGAACGCAGTTCGGGTTGCAACCACGAGCGCCTTGAAGGCCTCAGTCTCTTCCAGCGTGGCTACCGATTCACGGAGCAACCGGTTCGAGTCGTGGACTAGGCGCACGACGCCAACGCGGGCGGCCCGTGGCTGCTGGCGAAGGGAGTCGTCAGTGAGCCCCTTGTACTGATCGAACGCATCCTGAAGAGTGAGCGACATGTCATAGCCTAGCTAGAACCGAAAAGCTCAGCCGTCGCCATTAGCGATCGGTCTGAAGCGCCAAGTTAGGCAAAAAGCGGAGTGTCCCTCTTTTAACATTCGTTACGGTGCTTTCCAGACTACCTTTGCGTCCTTATTGAAGAGCACGAAGGATGAGATCGGAAGCTGCTCGACCACCCCTGTCGCTGGACGTTCTATTTCTGTGTGACCAAGAACGGCCCGCGTCGTGCCGTTCTCGTCTTTGAGATACAGGCTAGACTGCCTACGCAGTAGATAGAAGTCGAGACCCCCTCCAAGACCATGCTTCAGGGTAAGAGACGAAGTGCCCTTTGGAAAGGCAGATAATGCAGCTCTTACAGCATCGATCTTTCTGTCGATCAATAGCTTCTCCCTCTCTTCAGGTGACCTTGCGGCATTGAACTTCTCGGCCCACTCTGCCCATTTCTTGTCAGCCACCTCGCGCGTCTGCTCCGTTGCATTCAGCTCAAGCGAAGCGATACCATCGTTTACGACCACATACGCAGCACTCGGCGTTCGCTTGGCTTGAAGCTGGACCTCCCAGGACTGCCCATCCCCAAACTCGCTTATCCCTGCTCGATATACCCCGTCCGAGTCACAGAAATGCAGGCCGTATTGTTCGCTACCTGTCGTCTTGGGTCGGCACCCTGAGTCCGAGGTGCCAAGCACTGCGCGAACTTTGTTATACGGATCCCTCAAGATTAATTTCTGCGCCTCGACTACGGCGGGTGCCGTAGTGGCTTGTTGTGTAGAAAGGAGTATCGCAACAACCAAGAGGGTGATGGCCACGCTGGTTCTCCACCAGCGCATTTCTCGCTCTAGGCGACAGAGGCGTCGGGTTAGCGATCCGATGTCTATTTGCTCTGTCATGTTTACTATCACCTCCTACCGAATTGCTCTCAGGGCTCAGCTACTCGCACGCGCGCTCAAGCCGCCAAGTTACGCACCAAGCATCCGATCGAGTTAAATGTCTTGTGTTTAGATGAGAATTGTTCCGTCGGGCTCAAAGCGACCCTCGGTAATAAGCTTCGCGGCTATCTTTTCAATTGTCTGGCGATTACGAAGGAATGCTGATCGAGGGTCGTGGTAGTTTCCCCCAAAGCGGTCACACAAGCCTCGGACGTAATCGCACACTTAATGTGGTTCCCGTCAGCCTCGGCAGAAAAGATAACGGATACCCCTCTTCGAACTAAAGGTTCACCACCAGGAAAACTAACGGCAGTCATATCGTTACCCCCGTTTAATGGTTGCCTAACGTATAGCGTTTTATCCCCAAAGCCTGGAGGCATTCAAGCTCCAATAAGTGAACTGCCGTAGACGGCGACAAATGCCGGTCGGCTTATCTCCGACGGCGGCTCCGACAATAAAATCCAAATCGGTTGAAATATCCGCCAGGTAGAAATGAGAGGAAAAGTCCCGTGGGGCCTTGGATGACTTTGATGTCATAGACCACAAAGCAGTCGTCGAAGCAAATGGAAGCATAGGCCTTGACCAATTTTTGTTAACTGGACGGATTCTAACTTGCGTGACCTGCATGTTCAGTCCATCGTCACAGCTTCGACTCGGTGGGTGACTTTCTCCAACGAACTTTGTCTTCTGCACGTATCCAGCGAGTAGGGCGATGACGGCACAAGAGCCTGCGATGGCGACGGTGAACCAGATGATGCCTCTAAGTGGCCAACCAAACCGATTTTCCTTCCACATGGAGACAATGCGAAGGTCAGGCCGAGGAATACAATCAACCGAGGCTCAAAGCTATTATTGTGAGGTGAGGTTGCACTGCTTAAGTCGCTTTTGTTGGCGAGTCAAATAAACTTGTCGATCAATGTCTTCGCCAAATCGAGAACGTGCTGCTCGACGGCTTCCTTTGAATCCAACTTTTCGGCTGGCCCATGTACCTCAAAGCATCAAACGATGCTGCCGGGTGTTAGTGAAGCTGAGCCTTTCCTAACCAATAGGTTCCGTTGGGTATCGCTCAGCATTAAACTTAATGAGGTGGACACCGTAGTGTTGCTCGTTCATGTTGCTAGGCCTCCCCGTAGTTGTAGCCAGCCGATTTGTTCTTGGATGGTTTTGGAGGGCTTTCCACCTGTCCACTGAGCGGCTTAGTGCGAGGTTCTTCGACTTGTGGGGCTTCCCTATCAGTCACCACGGGAATGTGTTTTATGATTTGGCTCCCTGACCGGATCTGAGCAGTTCAACAAAAAAACTGATTCCTTGGCTTCTCTGGTACAATGCCGAACGTCCTCATTGGGCTTTGGAACTCAATTCACCGGTGCAGTTCCTGTTGAAACAAAATCCCTCTTTGTGCAAAACATGGGTGGCCCAATATATCCCCTTGACAGGATTCTGCGAAAAGACGGATATTAGCCTCATGAACAGGAACGATAGTTGTGCCGCCCAGATGTCGGTGGTGCTGGTCACGCCGGATAGCTATGAAAACATCCGTAAGACTATGGAACACCTGCGGGCACAAACAGTCCCGGACCAACTGGAGATTGTAATCGTCGCTCCATCACTAAGGGCCCTCAATTTTAATATCTCAGAATTCACACTTTTTGGTCGAGTTCGGGTCGTCGAAGTCGGAGAAATAAAGTCAACGGGCAAAGCCGTGGCGTCGGGAGTCAGAGAAGCAAGCGCACCAGTGGTTACGTATGCTGAAGAACATGCGCATCCTGATCCGGGGTGGGCCGAGGCACTCATCAAAGCTCACCGTCAATCCTGGGCTGCGGTTGGTGCAATGATAATTAATGCAAATCCTGGCAATACGATTAGCTGGGCTAATTACTTCACGGATTTCGGTCCATTCGGCGAACATGCTAAGGCGGGAGAGACGAGCCATTTGGCTTGGCACAACACCGCGTACAAACGTGGGCTTCTCTTGGAATACGGTCTTGAGCTAGACGCCATGCTGGAAACTGAAGGGGTGCTGCACATGGATTTGCACGCAAAAGGTTATCGGCTTTATTTGGAACCCGCGGCAAAGACCAATCACGTCAACATATCATTGCTATCTTCCTACCGGACCGCGCAGTTTTATGGGGCGCGTATGTTCGCTGCAAACCGAGCATGGCTCGGAAAGTGGTCCATCTATCGCCGGCTCTTCTATTCTTGTGCGATGCCTCTCATTTCATTGATCCGTCTAAAGCGTGTTTTGCGACTTATAGTTGGGTCGGGCCGAGCACATGAGCTTATCCCGCAGATTCTGCC
>DATFRK010000267.1:0-5809 GCA_035263325.1 Pyrinomonadaceae bacterium
GCCCGCGCCGAAGAATTCCTGGGCGTCTGCAATGAGTTCTGGCGCGGCAACGGCGAAGTCAATTTTGACGGCCGGCACTACAAAGTTGAACATGGCCGGCTCAACACGCCGTTTCTCGCCGCTGGTCGCACGGCGCCCGAAATCTACGTCTCAGGACATTCGGAGCAATCAGAGCAGTTAGTCTGCTCGCAGGGTACGTGCTGGTTGCGCGTGGCCGACACTCCAGAGAAACTGCAACCCGCGGTAGCGCGAGTACGAGCAAAGGGCATCAACGTTTGCTTGCGACTTGGGTTGATCTGCAGGGCGAGCAAAGAAGAGGCCTTCCGCGTTGCTGAGTCGCTCTTGCCCGAGGACAAGCGGGAGAGCACCACCGCACAGAAGGATGACTCCCAAATGTACTCGGAAGGGAAGGCGATTGTTAGTGACGCATATTGGTTGAATTCTTGCCTCTGGACCGGTTTGGTGCCGCATTATGGTCCAGTGTGGACGACGCTAATGGGATCGCCGGATGAGCTCGCCACGGCCTTTCTTGCTTACAAGCAGATCGGAGTGAGCGAGTTCATTATTTCCGGCTGGCCGGAACTTGATGAGGTAGACATTTTCGGTAAGAAAGTTCTGCCCTTAATTAGAGAAGTAGAGGAGTGCGGGCTGCAACGATCTGCTTCGACGAATTAGACAGCCATGGATACAAAACTCAGATTTCACTGGATGCTTCCAAAGGGTGGCGAAGTCGCGATGAAGACGGCCCAGGAAACAAACCGTGTCCTGACTACCAGGAGTAATTCGCCGGCCGCGATCCCCGACATGGAAGGTTGGACCAAGTTTGCCCGCGCGGCGGAGGAAAGCGGCATCGAGTCGGTCCTGCTTTCCTTCAGTCGCTACGAGCCTGACACGATTATGATCGCGTGCGCCGTCGGACAGGCGACGGAGAAACTCAAGTTCATTGTTGCCTATCGCATGGGGTTGATGCAGCCGACTACATTTGTGCAACAGTTAAACACTCTCTCGGGTGTTATCGGCGATCGGGTGGCCTTGAATGTCGTGGCCGGCAGCTCCACCGACGAACAGCATGGTTATGGTGACTTTCTTGATCATGACGATCGCTATGCGCGCGCTGACGAATTTCTGAATATCTGTCATGAATTTTGGCGTGGTGCGTCTGAGATTAACTTCGCCGGTAAGTATTGCCGGGTCGAAGGCGCAAAGCTAAACACTCCGTTCAATTCACCCCGCGAGGGTCCGGAAATATATATCTCGGGCCATTCTGAGCAAGCCAAACACCTCGCGCTTACCCAGGGTTCTAGTTGGCTGCGGTTGATCGACACGCCGGAGAAACTTGCTCCCGTGGTCCCTTGGTTCCGTGAACGCGGAATCGAAGTGAGTCTAAGGTTGGGAATAATCTGTCGCGCCACTCATGAAGAAGCCGTAAAGGCCGGCAGAGCGATGTTGCCGGACGAGCAGATCGGCGCGGAGGAGCGATCAATTCTCAGCCGCAGTGACTCACAGACGCTGAAAGGGGCGTTGGCGGCGGCAGATGATATCGGCTGGTTAAATGAGAATCTCTGGGCCGGCCTGGTGCCTTACTATGGCTCATCGGCGATCACTATGTTGGGCTCGCCCCAGGAACTCGCCCGTCAGTTTCTCGAGTACAAGCGAATTGGTATTACCCAGTTTATTATTTCCGGTTGGCCCAAGCTTGAGGAGATGGTCATCTTTGGTCGCGAGGTATTACCGCTCGTTAGAAAGGCGGAGATGAATTGAAGTGTCTAGAATTTAAGTTCGGCGATGGTCGAGACAATCAGTCGTTTTACATTCAACTCTCTGCGTAAACGTCTAGGTGCTCTTCGTCTCCGCGGTTGAGTGTTTGTAAGAAGGCGGTCACCGCAGAGTCGCAGAGCACGCTGAGGTTAACGCAGAGGGTTGAACGAAGCTAACTTTTATCCCGCGAAGTTTTTGTTGTGAACTTTAGCAACAGCACACCAGAGGCGATCATGAAGAGAAGGGGGAGAAGAGAGTGAGTTTACAAGCACCCAGAGCATTCAACCGGGAGATGTATCACGACCACCCGGAAAACGTTTTCTATGGCACCGACGATGGCATGCAGGACGGCTCATTTACTGAGTTTGCTGATTTCCGCCGGCACTATGAAGGTGTCCCTTCACAGCGTCGCGATGACATTCACATGATTAGTGTCGTGGGTGGGCTGTACGGCCTCAACCTAATTCCGCTTTGGCGACCCAAGCGGATTACCATTTTTGACATCAATCCTGCCGCCGTTACCTACTTTCGGATCATTCGCAAAGTTTTCACCACCAGTGAGAGCGCAGAACACTTTCTTACGAGACTAAAGGAGGCGGACTACGAAGCTGAGACCGAGCAGGAGCAGTTCGTGCGCGAGAACATTCGCTTGAAGCAGCTCGGTTGTTTGCCGCGCGAACGTGGATCAACCAAGCGACCCTACGAGCAGAGTTGGCAATACGCGCTGGAGAAATTTGCTTTGACCAAGCAACTCCTCTCGGAGGTGCCGCTCGAGATCAGACAGGAACCAATGGAAAGCGAAAGTTTCAGTCAGTGGATACGTGAGCAGAGCAATCTCTGGATCTATGCCTCGAACATCACCCAGTTTCACTTCTTTGACCTGGAATTCGACGACCCCAGCAACGTGGTAATAATTCAGATCATTCATCCCGAACAACCACAGCTGTTGGATCTGGCACCGCTCGGTGGCGGTCCAGTGAGGGTCAACTTTCACATCCCGCTCAAGGCGGAGCGGATCAGCAAAGAAACTAGCACATCATCCTGAGTGAGGAGAGCTCGAAGAGTGGCAAACAAGATTCGAATAATGACAAACGCGGCCGCCCCGGCAATGGGCACCTACTCGCAAGCAATTCGCACTGGTGATCTGGTATTTGTGACTGCGCAGACTGGACGCAACTCCGAAACAGGAAAGCTCGAGGAAGGTCTTGAGGCGCAAACACGTCAGATGCTCTTCAATGTCGAAGCCATCCTCAATGCCGCCGGGTGTTCTCCGGCGGACATAGTTAAGTCAACTCTAATGCTCGCTGATATTAAAGACTTCAAAGCTGTCGACGCCATTTACGCTGCCTGGCTTCCGGGTGTGGGGATAGAGCCGTTACCGGTGCGCACTGCCTTTGCCGTAGCCGCACTTCCGGCCGGCGCTCTCGTGATGCTCGACGTCGTCGCTGCTTATCCGGTTGATTAAACGCTACGTTAGATAACGCCGCTTCAGTTGTTCGTACAGGCAACCGTCAGCGTAAGCTGCATTCTTATCCTGTCCGACTCCACGCCACATCTCGTGCCAAAGATGAATTGCGTAACTGCTCTCACTCAGTATCTCCTCTGCTCCAGCTTCCAGGACTTTGTGCCAGTCCAGATAACCGAGAGGACAAAATACTAAAGCAGGCTTGACATAGTCTTGCAGTAAGTATCGTTCGACGGCTAACTGTGTGAGCTTGGGGCCGGTCTCCCCCCAACGTAGTTCAGCCGGATCCTTCGTCTGGCACATTTCCCACGCATAGCCCATTGCCTCGCTACCGCTCGGCGCCTTGATGATGGCGCTGGCTATCAGCTCGCGGCCGTCACAGATCTCGGTAGCAAATACGTGAGGCTCAGAAAAATCGAACCGTCGCAAACAGACAGTATCCGTGTCGGCCCACCAGCCACCGCGCTCAAACAACAATTTATAGCGGAAGAAGTTGGCAAACCCGGCATAGCTTTGCTGCTCTTTGTATTTAAAGATGCGGGCGGCAGGCAATATCTCATTGGCGTCTTTGAGCACGGTGCCCTGCGGCACGTTTAGCACGTTGTCATAAACATAGAGATGGTAGTCGTGCCCTTGTCGCAGGAATGAAGCGATCGAGAGCTGCTCCATTGTTGAAAGCTCCGGCCCGATCCACAAACCCTGAATAATTTGATTCATGTCTTATTTGCACGCCGCGTCGATCTGCCTCGCGCGGTCGCAAGTACGGTGCCTTTGCCAAACGAGATCCTGTCCAGCTTTCCTGATCTGGTCTAACTGTTCGTGATTCCTTTCATCGAGGACAAACTGAATTTGCTCCTCGAGGTTCTCCGCTGACACCGGGACGTAATGCTGATATTTGTTGAAACCAAGTTGTGATAGTTGTTCCTCGACCGCTTCGTCAGCAAGCAAAAGTGCACCGGTGGCGGGAATCTCGAAATATTTCGCCACCACGTAGCGATACACCAGCGCGTCTGTAAAAGCGGTGCGATAACTGTTCAACTTCCTGGCAAAATTAGTCCCAACCATCTCATCGTTTTGGTAATCGTAACCGGTGTAGTAGCCAGGATGCTGCTGATGAACAATTGCGTACGAGCCGAGCTCATGCAGGTCCTTCAGCTGTTGCCGTAAAGGGTAGTGAAACGACATTGCGCCGCTGAGCAAGATGAAATTTTGCGCCTGCGGATTATAGGGAATCATGAAGTCCGGCGAGGTTGCATGCGGAACCCAAACCACTCTCTTGCTGCCGCAGAATTCTGGGTAAAAGTGATCCCAACAGTATCCGTAGGTCGCCAGTACCCCGTCGGACAGCGCAAAGCCGAGGCTCTTCCTTATTCTCCCGTGCTCGTCAAACCAGTGCAGATCATCAGCGAACACGAATTTCCGACAGTTAAGCAGATAGATGTCTGCGGCGTGTTTCTCGATCAGCTCGTATGATTCCCAGAAAAGAATGATTTCTGGTAGTTCACCAAACTCCGAGTAGAGATTGTCGCCCAGGTTCCCGCCTCTAGCCATTAATTCACCTGTTTCAACGTGGCGCCACCCGTGAATAGATACAAGATCACTCATGATGTAGTAAAACTCGCGGCTCACGTAGGTCCTGAGCGCTTCCAGGTACGAGACAATCAGCTTCATTTGTGGACCCAGATCATTGACTTCCAGTAGCGATTGGGGCTAAAAACTAGCACACATTTTCTTCACCTTCTATGCAGTAATGAAGCCAATCCCTATGAAGAAGAGGACCACACGCCACAACTCTAAGACTGTTGCCAATGGAATCCCACCGGTTTTTGTTAAGCCCAATTTTTTGAGCGCCAGGGAACTCCGTGGGCTAACCAAATACATCCTGACTCATGAAGATGATTTCACGGCCAGCACCGTAATTCCGGACACCACGCCAGACCCGACCGCCGATCTGTCGTATCGAAAGTCTCGTGTCTTATATGAAATTGGTGATTACGCCGAGCTGATCAGAAAGCGCCTCATCGCCTTGTTGCCTGAGGTGCTGAGTACTTTCCAGCGCGAGCCCTTTCCTTTTACGCATATCGATGTCCAGGTCACCGCCAGTAATGACGGGGATTTCTTCAAGGTTCACCAGGACAACAGTAAAGTAGAGCCAGTCGACATCCATCTGCGGGAACTTTCGTATGTTCATTATTTCTACGCGGAACCAAAGTCGTTTACCGGTGGCCAACTGAGAATCTATGGTTCTGAGAACGGCGAATTCAATGGTACCGCAACCAAAGGCAAGACGATTGTGCCTCGCCAAAACACCTTGGTCCTATTTCCCAGCTCAGCCGACCACGAGGTCCTTCCGGTCAAATGCCCCAGCGGCAAATTTGCCAACAGTCGTTTCACCGTTAATGGTTGGATTATCCGTGAAGCTACGGCGGACGAAGTACCGGCCAGCGAGGGAACGGAGCAACCCGACATGGACTGGCTGATCGAGGCAGCGAAATCACTGAGTATCGCGCGTCCGTATCCTATCCCCCGCCTCTACCTAACTCTCGAAGAAGCTTCCGAATACTCGGGGTTGTCGGTTGAGTATCT
>DATFRK010000268.1:0-3195 GCA_035263325.1 Pyrinomonadaceae bacterium
AATGGCTTTGCAAATACAAACCAACCGCAAGAATATGCTGACAAATACCAGCTGCGGGACAACTACAGTCAGCTCCGGCAGGACCACTCTCAGGCACGGAAACAATTAACGACTCGACTGTCAGTTTCAACGTGTTCGCAGTTTCTTCCACGATCTCAACTTTTAGACCGCGCTCAAGATCTTTGCGCGCCCGTCGCAACAGACCTTTACTGGCCAGCGCTTCCCAGGCGGAGTCGTCGAAGCCGGCAACCAGGGTGGCGAGCTTGTTTAGGAGATTGTTTTCGCTAACCATTCGGCAAAATGTTTTGGCGTCAGGGCCGCGATATCCATGCCTTGCGCCGCAAGAGCTTCAGCCATGTGCTGGTCGTAACTGGGGTTGGCATTTTCGTCGAGCGCTGCCAAACCCAGCAACTTGACGCCGCCCTCCCTAAACCGCTGGCACGACGAGATCAACGAACGAGGCGCGGCGCCTTCGCAAAAATCGCTCACCAGGACCACGATCGTGCGGTGCGGATCCTCAACCAGTTGTTCACAGTACTGCATTGCCTGACCGATGTTGGTGCCGCCTCCCAACTGCACATTCATCAACAATTCCACTGGATCCTCAATGTGCCCGCTCAGGTCGACGACCGAAGTATCAAAGGCCACGAGCTTCACCTCGATCAGCGGTAAGCCACACAAGATCCCGGCCATGACCGCACTATAGATCACTGATCCGGCCATGCTACCGCTTTGGTCCACGCAAAGAATTATGCGCCACGGTAAGCGCCGTTGAATGCGTGAGAAAAAGAGGACCTGCTCGATCACCATCTGCTGACGACGAGTATCGAAGTTCTTGAGGTTCTTTCGGATCGTTCCGCGCCAATCGAGATTCTGGGCCATCTTCAGGTTGCTATGTTGAAAACGATTTCGTCTTCCCGAGAAAGCGCGTCGCACTTCCGTGACCAGCCGTTGCTTGATTTCCTCGATCACACTTCTGATCACGCGACGCGCTTCATTTAGTACCTCACCCTTCAGGTGGCCCCGAAATGTAAGTAACAATTTGAGTAGCTCAAAGTTTGGTTCCAGGCGACGCAGGATTTCGGCATCGGTTACCAACTCCGTCAAGCCATAGCGATCCAACGCATGCTTCTCAATTAAGGCGACAGTCTCCCTGGGAAAGAGTTCGCGCACTTCATTGAGCCAACTCGGAACAGTTAGTTGCGTCGGATCAAGGCCAGCGCTGCGCGCGCCAGTTTGATCCTGCTCGTCGCGCACTCCTCGCCCCTGGTACTCCCGCGAGTAAAGAAAATCCAGGGCCTTTTCCACCCGCTGCTGTTCGACGCTGAGATTAACGTTGAGTTGGTCCCGCGCATACTTCCCCAAAACTAACCGCCAACGCGCGCGGGTGGTCTCCGGCGCGTTACTCATTCTGGTCTCCTCCAACCCAATGGGCCAAGCCATCGTGCGCTAGAGTTTTAAGTACAACTTCCGTGAGGCGACGGTTGAGTTCGAGTTCACCCTCGCTAATGCGAACCTCGACTAGTTCACCGAGGTCACGTTCACCGTAGAGACTGGCTACGCGTGCGGCAACCTTATCTGTTTCCCGCGGGGTCAGGTCCGCTAATGCCAGGCGCAAACTTGGTAGCGCCGAGACAAATTCCGCCTCTTCCCAACCGGCAATGATCTGGTCAAGCGACTGGATCAGTTGCAGATTCTGCCAGGCTGCCTCGCGACACGTCTTTAATAGCCCGCGCAGAAAGCCAACTCTTTTTTGTGAGTCGGCGATTCCAACCAGGTAACCAACTACCAGGGAATCGAGTTGATCCTGATCGATTCGTCCCGCGCTGAACAGCAGACCAGCGATAGCGCCGCAGATAGTGCTGTAAGAAGGATGACTGTGATCATGGGTCTGCAGAACGCCTTGCGCTGCCTCCCAAAAGAGTTCTTCATCAAGCAAGTCGATCGCTGCGGCGGCGGCAAGTAGTTCGCGAATCGAAGACAAACGATCCAGGGCGGCAGTCAATTCTGCCTCGGGACACTGGCCCAACTCGGCTAGCAGGTAACAACTGCGTAAATAAGCCGCGCGCAGCAACGCCGGTACTTCAGGCAAAGAGTGCGCTTCCAATGGCTCGCGCGACTGCCACAGGAGCAACAGTTGATTCGCGGCGCTGACGGCTTCAACAAACGAGGGTTCTTCGGCAATGCGCGCGGTGATCAGGTTAAGGAGTTGATCTGTGTGACGGTGCAAACCCATGCGGCAAGCCAGAATCAGCATTGCAACAGCCGCATTTGCGCTTC
Source organism: Pyrinomonadaceae bacterium (assembly GCA_035263325.1). GTDB lineage: Bacteria > Acidobacteriota > Blastocatellia > Pyrinomonadales > Pyrinomonadaceae > PSRF01. The sequence goes on from DATFRK010000268.1 coordinate 2,281, forward strand.
GTCCCTTTCCCTCCTCTTCCAGTCGGCCGATTGCCTCGCGCAAACGATTAGTCGCAGCTTCTTCGATCGTTGAACCGTAGACTGCCACGTCAACCAGTCCGCCTTCGGTCATCGGACTCCAGGCGTACTGCCAATGCTCGTGAATCCTTTCTAAACCTTTGCCGCGCACAAAATCTGGACCGGCCATCAGCGTGGCGAAAGGCACGGAAAGAAAATTCAAACTGTGGAAGAAGCGGCTGGTACGGCGATGGTTTTCCCGGCGATAGATTTCCAGGGACAGTTTCTTCTTGAGTGAATCGTTGATGTCCAGGCGGGCGCGTTCTGCCTCTTTGCGGAAGCTGCTAACAATTGGGGGCACACCTGCTGCCGCTGGAACTTCACCGATGTCCTTGCCCGTAAGTACCTGTTTGACTAGCCCCATCACCACCGTACCTTCCGCGTCCATCGAACCTTTCACGAAGCAACTGCGAATCCCATCCAAAAGATCTTCTCTCGTTGGACCGGCGTGACCACGCAATGAAGCAAGCAGGCGAGCTTGTTGCAAGGCGGCAATTTCATCAGCGGTAGACAGGGCAATCTGCATGTCCTTGCGTCGCGTCAGCGCGCCTATCTCAACCAGGACGCCGGTCGCGACTGCTGCCGGAACATCCTGGGATCCATTGGCGACGCCGCGCCACAGCCGGTTGTAGTAATCGGGAGAAGGCATTCCCGCCGCGTACCCGTTGAGTGCTTCGAGTTGTTCAAAGCTATAACGGATGAGTGCTTGTTGAATGGCACCGGGTGCTTGAGCTGAGGCGGCTGGGCGTTTATCAGCCGCAGCGACCAGTGCGGGCAAAGCGATACTGTGAAAGCCACCGGTGACAATCAGAATTTTTTGCCCACTGGTTCGCGTCGACTTCTCTTCAGCGATCGTGG
>DATFRK010000269.1:0-3353 GCA_035263325.1 Pyrinomonadaceae bacterium
TTCTTGTACCAGATGGTGCCCTCGTAGAAGAGGAATCGTTCCTTTTGAGAGTTCCAGTCGCCCGGTACTCGCAAGGTTTCAGAAGTATCAAAGTCGTATTCAATCAGGTCGCTTTCATTCTTGGGCTTAGCGTCTTTGAAATAACCATTTGTACTTGGCTGGTAGCGGTAGTCGTAGTAACCGGTTTCATAAGGGTCGACGATCACGCGCCATAGGCCATCCAGGCTGGTCGTCTTTCGCCCGTCGATGTTTTGAATCAAGGTGGGGTGTTGCGCCTGGGCGGTAGTACCGATGGTAACTAGAACCAGACACAATGTGACAAACGCCGCCGACTGACGGGCAAAACTGGTTAGCAAGCTAGGCATAGTTGTTAATTGACCGATCCTCCCGCGGGGCGAAGTTAGCGTCGAACCTCCATGACTGATCACACGTAAAGGTAGATCACCAAGTCTCGACGAGTACCCGACAATGCATTGGGAGTTTTTGGAATTGGAATATCGGCCAGAGTCTTGCAGGAAGGCACGAAAAAGTAAATCTTAAAAGCTAGAAAAGTACCTTTCGTCACAAAACCAGTCGCGACGGGTAACGTAGTTGTGTAGAACAAGCGTTTTTCCGGCGGAGTCAAAAACCATATTTTCGGATGGCCGGGGTTCAAGGCGGAGGATAAAAACGGTGAACGGCGCCTTTCGAGTCGGCGAGTTTTATATCGAGCCGCAACTCAACACTATCACCAGGGACGACAAGCCCACCCGGGTCGAACCCAAGGTCATGCAGGTGCTTCAGTGCCTCTCCGACACTGCCGGAGAAGTGGTGCTCAAAGAGCAACTCATGCGCTCTGTCTGGGCCGATACGATAGTTACTGACGACGTTTTGACGCGAGCCGTGTCGGAACTCCGCAAAGCATTTCGCGACGACAGCAAGGAACCGCGCTATATCCAAACAATCCCTAAAAGCGGTTACCGGTTGATAGCCGATGTTTCTGTCGTAAATGGCAAAAATGGGGGTGGACATGTCGAGGCCACCGGTCAAGACAACACAATGTCAACCATTCCCCAAGCAAGATCCAGGCGATCGATCTGGCTCATCGTTTTCTTAATGACAGCTTTGGGCGCGACCTGGCTCTACCTTTCGCAACGTCGTTCCGAACCAGCACGGCCGACAATGAGAGTTGTGCCCTTCACCAGTTTCCCCGGGCGCGAGGACCAACCGGCCCTCTCACCTGACGGGAATCAGATTGCCTTTGCCTGGAACGGCGAAAAAGGTGACAACTCGGATATCTACGTTAAATCGATCAATGGCGACAGACCATTGCGAATTACGTCTGATCCCGCGGTCGACTTTAGACCAACCTGGTCGCCTGACGGTCAGCGAATTGCATTTCTGCGTTTCAATCCCGCGAATTACAGCTTTAAAGTGTATGTCGCTTCGGCGCTTGGTATTGCTCCGGAACGGCTGTTGTTTTCCTCAAGCAGTGAAGCCCCGACATTGTCGTGGTCCTCGGACGGAAAATTTATCGCCACCTCCGACTCACCGCCCAAACCAAAGCCTTCACATATCCTGTTGTTTTCACCGGAGACCGGGGAAAAGCGAATTTTGACCTCGCCACCCGATCAGTATTGGGCCGACTCCACTCCTGCCTTCTCCCCCGACGGTCAGACGGTCGCTTTTGTGCGCGAGAACACTCCGATTACTGGCGACATTTACACTGTTCCGATTAACGGAGGCGAGCCACATCGCGTTACTTACGACAATGCGCGTCACACTTTCAATAATGGGATTGTTGGTGGCCTCGCCTGGACTGCGGATGGACGTGAAATAATTTTCTCTTCAACTCGCGGCGGCACTCCGAGTCTGTGGCGCATTCCAGCGTTAGGGGGTGACCCGGAACGCCTGGCCGTGGGCGGCGACAACAGCTACTACCCCACAGTTTCGCTGCGCGGAAATCATCTTGCTTACACGCAAATGTCGGGTGGCACACCTGTCTATCGACTCGAAGTTCCAAATCCAACCGGTCAACGCGTTCAGCCAGTCAAACTACTCGCTTCAACCAGGGAGGATCAGTCGCCACGTTTCTCACCCGACGGGAAGAAGATCGCTTTTCAATCGGATCGCTCCGGAAATTTGGAGATCTGGCTGTGCGACAGTGAGGGCCAGAATCTCACGCAGCTAACCTTCTTCGGCAAGGGCCAGGCCGGTACTCCGCAATGGTCGCCGGATGGCAATCAGATCGCCTTTGATTATCGCGCTGAGGATCGAGCGGACATTTACCTGGTGAGCGTGGCGGGCGGAGTGCCGCGCCGGGTAACTACGGAAAGTTCAGATGACAGCGTTCCCAGTTGGTCCAACGACGGCAAGTATTTTTACTTTGCATCCGATCGCACTGGCACGCAGCAAATATGGAAAATGCCGGTTGAAGGCGGGCCAGCGGTCCAGGTGACGAAGCAAGGAGGCTTCCAGGCCTACGAATCCGCGGATGGAAAATATCTCTACTACAGTAAAGGGCCTGGTCCCGGCGTTTGGCGACTGCCAACTGAAGGAGGACAAGAGGTGCTGATGTTGAATCAGTCCGGGGCCGGATGCTGGGGACAATGGGCGCTAACAGACGAGGGAATTTACTTCATCAACGGCAAGTCGGACCCCGGCTTTCAGGTTAATCTCTTCAGCTTTGCCACCCAAAAGATCAGCCCTGTGGCGAGCCTGGATAAGGTAAATGACTTTGTTGCAGGACTCGCCATTTCTCCGGATCACCACCAGATTTTGTACACCCAGCGAGATCCAATCAACAGCGACATCATGCTCGTCGAGAACTTCCACTGAACCACTGCGAAAAAGACTTACGACACCGCTAATCTCAAGCCAAACATAAACATCAGGGACTCCTCAAGAAAATTTCAGCCATAGCTCAGGACTTCTTTTCCCACGGTCTGCTATTCCTGACGGCGAACTATTTCGCTCTAAGGAGTAACTATGGTAAGGAAGTTTTTGTCTCTACTCGTCCCCGTTCTGGCTATCTGTTTGACCATCTTAAACGCCTCGACCAGCGACGCGCAGACCGCCCCAAAGGAGCCGAGTGCGTCCCACGTCAATCGTGGTAATTCATGGATCCCCAACGACGATTTTCAGCGAGCGATCAAGGACTACGATATTGCAATTGTCTTTCACCCTAATTCGGCAACTGCCTACTACAATCGCGCGGTGCTGCTACAGGCCAACGGCCAACTTGAAAGTGCCCTCTCAGATTACAACAAGGCGATTGACCTCAAGCCACGTTATGCCTCTGCTTACACAAATCGGGCGGGCATCTATTACGCCCAAGGTTTGCTTGCAGAGGCGATGGCGGATTCCAATCGAGC
>DATFRK010000270.1:0-3660 GCA_035263325.1 Pyrinomonadaceae bacterium
CGCGACACCCATGATGAGTTGGCGCCCCTGGTTATCGAAAAGCGCACCCTTTCGCGCACTGTCATTGAAGAAGAGTTGATTCCTGAGGCGTCGTCGCTCCCGCCGAGGCAGCTGCAACTTGCAGGAGGATCTAAGTTCAACCGTTGGTGGTTCGTTGCGGCGGGAGTGCTGCTTGTTGTTGGACTGACCTCCTTCTTAGTGTGGCGTGCCCGGGCACGCGGCACAGCTGCTGCTCACAAATCGATCAACTCACTGGCCGTCTTGCCCTTTAAACCTCTAAACGATGCAACCAGGAGCGATGACGAATATCTGGGGCTCGGTCTCTCCGACTCGCTGATCACGCGCCTAAGCAACGTGAAACATCTGACGATTCGTCCCACTGGAGCCATCATCAGGTTCAACAATCCCAAGCAGGACGTCATTGCGGCCGGCAAGCAACTGCAGGTGGAAAGCGTGCTCGATGGTCGAATTCAACATGAAGGGGACCGGGTGCGCGTTACCGTTCAGCTCTTCCGGGTAAGTGATGGAGCAACTCTCTGGGCTGAGAGCTTCGACGAGCGGTTTACAGATCTTTTGGCGGTGCAGGATCGCATCTCTCGTCACGTAGCGGAGGTCGTCTCTGAAAAGCTAACCAACGAGGACCAACAGCAGATCGCCAAGCGAGGTACCGACAACGCCGAAGCTTTTCATGCGTATTTGAAGGGACGTTATGCGTGGAACAAACGCACCGACGAGGAACTTAAAAAGGCCATCACCCTGTTCCAAAGGGCGATTGATCTCGATCCAACCTACGCCGCCGCTTACGCTGGAATGGCCTACTGCTACGTGTCACTGGGCGACTACAACGCGGCGCCGGCAAAGGAAGTTTTTCCACTCGCAAAAGCATCGGCGATGAAAGCCCTGGAGATCGACGATCAGCTGGCGGAAGCGCACACAGCCCTGGCCCATACTAGATTTCTTTTTGACTGGGATTGGCCGAATGCCGAAAAAGAGTACCAGCACGCCCTCGAGCTGCAGCCGAACAATGCCACCGCGCACCATTGGTATGGCTGGTTCCTGATAGCTATGGGCCGGACAGACGAGGCGATGCGCGAGATCAAACGCGCCGAGGAACTTGACCCACTCTCGCTAATAATCAAAGCGAACGTTGGTAATTTTTACTACTTTGCGCGGCAGTATGATCAAGCGATTGAGATCCAACAAAAGGTCGTGGACACTGATCCCAGTTTTGTGCAAGGTCGACGAAAGCTTGCTTTCAGCCTGGAAGCAAAAGGCCTCGAGCAAGAGGCGATAAAACAGTGGCTGAACGTGGAAGCGAATTTTGGAGCGACTCCGGAGATGCTGGCGAGCTACAGCAAGGCTTTTGCAAGGGAGGGGCTAAAGGGTTACTGGCGCGCGGCTCTGCAAACCGATATTGAATCGTGGAAAAACTCCGAAGCCACGGCTGCCGCAGTGGCGAGTTATTACGCTCGCCTGGGTGACCGGGACCAGGCGTTCCTCTGGTTGAACAAATCCTATGAAGCCCACGATCCGTGGTTGGTCTACACCAGCATTAGCCCGGTCTACGACAACCTGAGAGGCGATCCTCGATTCCCTACCTTCTTGAAACAACTCCACCTGGAAAACTAACTGTGAGGCACCGACAACGAGGTCGCTACTTTTCTCGCGTGCGCTGGTTTCCGACTTCGTTGTTGTCTGCCTTCGGCAAACTCTTCGATCATCTTCTGATTGAAGACCGGGATGTCGTCAGGCTTACGACTAGTCACTAAACCGTGATCGACTACGACTGGCCGGTCGACCCAATCGGCGCCGGCATTTGTTAAATCTGTTTTCAATGATGGCCATGAAGTGATCTTCTTACCCTTAACAACACCAGCCTCGATCAAGGTCCAGGGCGCATGACAAATAGCCGCCACTGGTTTGCCAGTCGCGAAGAACCCATCGATGAATTCAACTGCTCGCATTAGTCTACGTAGCTGATCAGGATTTCTCACTCCGCCCGGTAGCAGGAGAGCGTCGTAATCGTCTGAACGAGCTCGGTCGAGCGGCATGTCAACCGAAAACGTTTCCGCCTTTTCGTCATGATTCCAACCTTGTACTGTCTGTCGTTCAGGTGAAACTATTTCGGTAACTGCGCCCGCGTCTTCCAGTGCCTTCTTTGGCTCAGTCATTTCAACCTGCTCAAACCCGTTCGCTACCAAGATTGCGACCTTTTTCCCTGTGAGTCTCTTTTCCATGAGGACCTCCTTGTAGTTGCTTGGTTTTCAACGTCGACCCGGTGGCATGATGTCATCGTCGAGGTGACGCCACCGAAGCGGATTGTCTTTCCTGTAGCTAGCAGAGCGTGCGGCTGGCCCGTTCTGTGAGTCAGGGATCTTTCGCAATCGATTTGCATTCTTGGTGTAATCCTGCGGCGCGCGTTCCCCTCGCGGCGGCTGTTTGCTCGCCCGTTGATTGTTGTTGAAGTGCATTGCCTACCCCCTAAAGATGCCTACCCCCTAAAGATGTGGTGTTAGTAGTATTTAGCAACCCCGGTGCCAGACGAGGTGGTCCGCAGTTAGAACAGTTTGCGGCTGAAATCGCCCGAGACAACGTAGCGAACCGTGACAGGACTGTTCGGAGTTGTTACTTGAAAGGTGGCTCGAGAGCGCTAGACAACCCTCGTCTTCCAGTGGCCACGTCGGAAGACCAGCGCGCTAACAACAGCCAGGGTCGAGAAGGCAACCGTGATGGCTATGAACACACCGCGCGGGCCGAGGTTGAGAGTCCTGGCCAAGACAAATCCCAGGGGAATCTCCCACAGCCAGAATACGAACAAGTTGATGACTGTAGGCGTCCAGGTGTCGCCGGCCCCGTTGAACGATTGACCAAGCACCATTCCGTACGCATAGAACAAGAATCCGTACGAGACGATGCGCAGACATTCGATACCAAACTCGGCGACCTGGGGATCGGACGTGTATAACGAGATGATTTGCGGAGCGAAAATCACAAACAAGAGGCCGACAATGCCCAGAAAAATCATGTTGTAAAAACCAGCTTGCCAAACAGCGCGTTCCGCTCGATCAGGTTTTCGCGCACCGAGCGCCTGGCCAACCATCGTAGCGGCGGCGTTCGACATTCCCCAGGATGGTAAGAGAGCGAAGAGAATAACCCGGATGCCGAACGTGTAACCGGCAACTGCATCACTACCGAAACTGGAAATGATTCGCACTAGACCGATCCAACTGGCCATGCCGATGAACACCTGAAACGTTCCCGTAGCTGAGAGTTTTACCAGGCGACCCATGATTCCTGGTTCAAGCTTCAGATGGCGCCGATGGATATCAAAGCGGCCGCCGGCTCGGAACAACCTACTCAGCGCAAAGAGAGCCCCCGTGCCCCGTCCGATATTCGTGGCGATCGCTGCTCCCACGATGCCCAGCTTGGGAAATGGTCCAACACCAAATATCAAACATGGACCAAGTAAGATGTTGATCCAGTTCGCCAGCCAAAGAGTTCTCATGGCGATGGCCGCATCACCGGCACCACGAAAAATCGCATTCACCATGAAGAGTGTGACTACAGTGGCATTGCAGGCCAACATCACGCGGGTAAAGGGAGAGCCATGTTCGATCACCCAGGGCGAGCCACCCATCAACCGCAACAACCGCGGAGCTA
>DATFRK010000271.1:0-4449 GCA_035263325.1 Pyrinomonadaceae bacterium
CGCGGATTGTTTCCAGCCAACCCTCGATGTACGCCCAAACCGTTATATCTGGTACGGCACCAATCAACTCTTCCACGGATTGACCCTCACCTTTCGTCAAACTGACGCGGGAATGTTTGCCGCGCATTCATACAAGTTCGACCAGACCAGAAGTACGTTTATTGTTGAGTGTGACCCGGAGACCTGGGCCAAGGCCGACTTCGCCTCGCTGAACGAGGTCGAGACTCGGGCTTATCTTGAAAAGGTTTTCGCTCCGGATCTAGCCGGTCAACAATTGCTTTCAAATAATTCCAAGTGGATCAACTTCCTCTTGGTCAAAAACGCGAATTGGTACTTCGATAATGTGGTCCTGCTCGGTGATGCCCTACACACCGCCCACTTTTCCATCGGTTCCGGGACGAAACTGGCGATGGAAGACGCGATCGCACTCGCTAATCACTTGCGTAAAAAGACCGAGATTGCTAAAGCGCTCGAGGAGTTTGAGGACACGCGCAAACCTTACATCGAGGAATACCAGGCTGCGGCATTTGAGAGCATGCGTTGGTTCGAAAATATCAGTAGCTACGATTCCTTGAGTCTGGTTGACCTGGCGATGAGTTCAATGTTGCGCAGCGGGCGGGTCAACTACGAAGATTTGCGTGAACGCGATCCGGACTTTGTTGCTCGTTACGAAGCTCAGCCACCACCTGAAGGATAAGAACCAACCTCCCATTCTCCCCATGCTTTGGCTTGGGGATCAGCGCACCGTTGTACTCTAGGAACCATTTTAGTGGCTTACCCGAGGTCACCCCGGCACGACTGATGATCGATGAAAACCATTGAATTGGTTTAGCGATGGCGGATGTCGACCGGGACCCCAAGCTAAAGCGTGGGGAGAATGAAAGGCTGAGCTATCACTTGAGGGGCCCATTGCCCTCCCACTGTGGGGGCACCAATCTCCTACGCCCGTCATCAACCAGTCTGGCGCCTGCCTCATCCAGTTGAGTTCTATCCCATAACTTGCAAGTTACAGGACGATGAGCCTGGTCCAATGCTTCACAGTAGTTGGTGTACGTGCACCGTCTAACTTCCTCGCCTCTGCCCAACTTTACCTTTCTAAACCAATCAGGATCAGCCAGTGCCTGGCGAGCCAACCCAACCATGTCGGCCTGGCCACGACGCAGAATCTCTTCGGCCTGCGTGAAAGTAGTGATGCCACCGCTGGCAACCACGGGAAGCTGATACCCGGCGCCATTGACCGCTCGTTTAACCGCCTCCACCAAGGGCACACTGCGACCAAACGGACCATTCTCATCCGACAATACCGTCGGCATACATTCATACCCACTCTGACCTGTGTAAGGATAGACTGCCTGGCCCACCTTTGGCTGCTGTGCGTCTTCAAACTTTCCGCCTTTGGACAAAGACAGAAAATCAAAACCGGCGCGGGCAAACTCGACCGCAAAGTAAGTCGCGTCGTCGATCCGACTGCCGCCAGCGATTACCTCGTCCCCGAGAAAGCGTACGCCGACAACATAGTCGTCACCCACGCGCTCACGCACCGTGCGATAGACCTCCAGTGGCAGTCGGACGCGGTTTTCTCGTGAGCCGCCGTAGCCATCCGGACGATTGTTCAGGGCACTCAGGAAACCGGCCATCGTGTAAGCATGAGCGTAGTGCAGCTCGACGCCATCGAACCCCGCCTCTTGCGCGCGAACCGCGGCCGCAGAAAAGATGGAAGGAAGCTCTCGCGGCAAGTCCTGGATGTGTTGCAGGTGAGTATCGGTGACGCGTTCGCGATAGCCAAAACGAAGTGCTTCCAACTCACTGCTATCCAACACTCGTTCTAATAGCTCATCACCAGCCGCTTTTAGAGATTCCCGAAGATCTTGTTCTGCCCTGTCAAGCCAGGCCTGATCACCGGTGAGCTTGGCCAGTGTATTCCGGTGCCGAGACTTGACCTGCAGGAACCGATCAAAATACTTCTCCTTTTCTGGACGCCGCTTAACTGCCAGAAAGTCGATGATCTGAATCAACAGTCGCGTCTGACCCTTGCTTGCCTGGCGAACCACCTCAACCAGTTTGCGCAAACCGGGAATGAAACGGTCATCGCCAATGCGCAGCAGCGGGCCACTCGGGATATCGCGGACGCCGGTTGCTTCCACGACCAGCACCCCCGGTTGCCCTTCAGCAAATCGCCGGTACCAATCCAGGTTGTCCTGGGTCACAAAACCATCTTCGGTAGCACGCCATGGCACCATCGCCGGCACCCAGGTTCGATTTGCCACTTCCAGTTGCCCGACCCTGATCGGGCTATAGAGAAGTGACTGGCTCGCCTTTTCAGCTGTAGGCCAGCGCGTTTCGGGTATCTGGTGCCGAATCGGGTGTGCAAACTTCCACATGGTCGCGTTGAGTCACTTTAACATGCGACAGAAAACCTCAGATAGAGAACCAGGGAGCGCCAGCGACAGGTAGATGCGGTCAACTCGCTAGCGCAGGAATTGCCGAACCTCCCCGTCGCTACCGCTCCGGGTTCGCTGTTTGCCTGCTCCACTCGTCCTGTCGCGCTGTGCTACATTAAGCGCACCGTATTTACCCTGGAGGAACTTGATTGACTGACGAGCTTTTGCAGTGGCGCAGCGAATTTCCCATCCTTGAAAAGACTGTTTATTTAATTTCCCACAGTCTCGGCGCGATGCCGAAGGGCACCTACGACAGGCTAGAAGAATACGCCGATATTTGGGCGAGTCGGGGAGTGCGTGCCTGGGCGGAGGGCTGGTGGGACATGCCAGTCACCGTTGGCAACGAAGTGGCGAAAATTATAGGCGCCGACCCGGGAAGCGTGGTTATGCATCAGAACGTCTCGATCTGTGAGTCGCTGATTCTGTCGTGCCTCGAGCCAACTCCCGAGCGCAATAAGATTGTCTACTCCGAATTGAATTTTCCCTCCGTCATGTACGTCTTCGAGGCGCACGCGCGTGACGGCCGCTTGCGGATTGAGACCGTCAAATCCGATGATGGAATTTCGGTGCCCCTGGACCGGATGCTGGCCGCAATCGATGAAACCACACTGCTGGTTCCCTTTTCCCATGTACTTTTTAAGAGCGCCTTTCTGCAAGACGCGAAGGCCATCATTGACCGCGCCCATGAGGTCGGAGCGATGGTTGTCCTGGATACCTATCAGTCCGCCGGCACAGTCCCGTTTAGTGTGAAAGAGCTGAACACTGATTTCGCCACCGGCGGCTCCGTCAAATGGCTTTGCGGTGGTCCAGGTGCTGGTTACTTGTACGTGCGGCCAGACTTACAAACTAAGTTACAGCCTAAAACCACCGGTTGGATGGCCCACGAACAGCCTTTTTCATTTGCGCAGGACCTCCGCTACGCGCCAAACATTACCCGGTTTCTACACGGTTCTCCGGCCATTCCCGCACTTTACGCTGCACAGTCGGGCTACAAAATTGTGAACCAGATTGGCGTGCCTAAAATCCGCGAGAAAAACATGCGACAGACTGCGTACCTGGTGCGACTGGCCGAGGAAGCCGGTTTCCAGGTGACCAGTCCCAAAGACCCGACGCAGCGTGGCGGAACAATCACCGTGGCCCATGAACAAGCGGCGGCAATCGCCAAGGAATTAGTGCGAAGAGAGTTTATTATTGACTATCGACCTGGCGCCGGTGTTCGGATATCGCCACACTTCTACACTACTGACGAAGAATTAGAGTTGGTGATCCAGGAAATGAAAAAGATTAGAGATACGAGCTCATTCGAAACGCGGGAGACCGTTGGGGCAGCCTTCTAAACCGCAAAGCAAATCAATGTCCAAGAATTACGGTGAAAATGCTCCGCTCTCCTATAACAAGTACCTGCGGGTGCCGGATCTGATTAATTTGCAGGATTGTCTTTCCGAGCCGGCTCATCACGACGAACTGCTTTTTATTACCATCCACCAGGCCTATGAGTTGTGGTTCAAGCAAATCCTGCACGAAATTGACGCGGCTATCTCATTACTGTTAGACCAGGACCGGCTCAGCTCCGCGACGCGAGCGCTCAAAAGGGTGGTCGAGATTGAAAAACTGTTAGTCAATCAAATTCACATCCTGGAAACTATGACACCGATCAGTTTTCTTGGCTTCCGGGATCAACTAAACCCCGCCAGTGGTTTTCAATCAATGCAGTTTCGGGAAATTGAGTATTCCTCAGGGCTGAAAGACAAGAGCCTGCTGCGGGAGTTTGCGGATGATGAGTTTGCGCACGCGCGACTGGAACAACGTTTTGCTTCGCCGAGCTTGCGAGAGGCCTTCTTCACTGCCCTCGAACGTCGTGGTCTTCGGGCCCCTTTTTCCGCCACAGCAACTGGACCAGCGGAACACGATGCGTTATATGAACAACGCACTCGGGCGGTACTGGAGATACTTACACACTTCGAAGAGCGCTATGAAGAGTTTCAACTTGCTGAAGCGTTGATGGAAC
>DATFRK010000272.1:0-15514 GCA_035263325.1 Pyrinomonadaceae bacterium
CCAAAGCTAAGATCCGCGGCAGTGAAATCGGTGGATGCGAAAGTTGCCAAGGTGTAGATATTGCCTATGGCGAAGCCAGGTCCGGCACTAAAAGCAAAATTATGAGATCCGGAGTTACCTTTTGTTAGCGCACCGCTTAAAGCTATCTGACTCGCTGCGCCTTCAAGACTGAAAGCCATCGCGCCGTCAGCATTCCAGGTTAGGGAATTGGCACTAAGTACTGATCCCGCCAGCGAGCTACCCGGACGCAGAGTGCCTCCGGAATTCAGCACAACGTTGCGATTAACGGAACCATCTCCGCTTAGCGTACCGCCAGCGTTGACTGTGACAACGTTGCCAGAACCGATCGCTCCATCGACATCCAAGGTGCCGCCGTTTATCGTCACTGCGCCGGCAAAGGTGTTTGCCGCTGCGAGGGTCAAACGACCGCTGCCATTCTTAGTAAAGCCACCGTTGCCTGACACAATTCCATTCAACGTGATGTTGTGAGCCAGGCTCGCGGCGTCAGCGGCGCGGAAGGTAATGTTGCCGCCATTCGGCAGGTTGACCGGCAGGTTGGTAGTCCAATCAGCTGTGGCGCCGAGTAGGCCACTGCTAAAATTGAGATTCGTAACCAGGCCGGCAGCTCCATTCTTCACGATACCGCCGCTACCTAAATAGAGCGTCCCACCGTTGATGGTGATAGTGGCTGAGCCGGCGGTGACTGTCCCATCGAAGCCCAGCGTAAATTTCTCGACTGTACTCAAACCGCCAGTGAAGGTAGCCGACCCAACGTTGTTGGCATTGGTACCGTTGTTTCGACACAGCAAGACGCCGAGGGTTGGTTCCGTCGAGGTGAAACTGCCGCTATTGATTACACGCATTGAGCCACCACGGCCGGCAGTCGCCTGATTGGCTATCGTGATCGCGCCCGTGGCAGTGAGCGAGCCACCTTCGATTGACATGCTACCAAATGAATTCTGAGTACCGAGACCGATGGTCGTAGCACTGGCAGTCCCACCGGTCACTATGAAGCCAGAGGTGAAGTCAGCCGTCGCTCCGGCATTGCGCCGGATATTCACGTCACCGACTGTGAGTGTGCCGCCATTGATCCTGAGCGTGCCGCTGAAATCAGAGTTGGTGCGGAAGCTTCCGAGGGTCGCGGTGCCGCTGTCGACCACAACCTGGCTGGTGGTCGCGCTAACGAGTCCCGACGTATTAAACGAACCGCCAGCAATATTGAGCCGACTATTGAGCGCTGTATTTACCGCATTGTTACCAATATTCAGCGAGCCTCCGGAGGCGAGTTGAAGCGATCCGCTGTTGACGTTGAGTGGGCCAATCAGCGAATTCGGCGCTGACAACACGAGCGTGCCCGTGCCCGCCTTAATCAACCCACCAGTTCCAGCCACAGTTGCGCCGATGTTGGTCGTCGCTCCTGTGCCAAGAGCGTTCACCGTAATCGTTGGCGCTCCGCCGACAAGAGTTAGCGTGTTGGTGGCGACGGAGTTGTTGTCAACCAGCCAACTTGCCGCAGTGGTCACGTCGGTGTCACCAAAAGTTATTCCGCCGACCGAACGTGGTGAATCGAGATGGACGGTGTTGTTTGCCGTAAGGTCAAGCGTGTCGAAGTTTGCGGAGTTGCCGTTATCTGAGATGACGGCATTTAGCCAGTTGGCCGGATCGCTCCAGAGACCGCCACTCGCTGGTTGAATCCAGGTGCCATTTCCGATCGTTGGCAGTACCAGCGTGTAAAACTCACCAGCGGTATAAGCAGCTTCCGGATTGCCGAGCGAGTCGACGACGCCATTGTTCGGCTTCAGATCGAGGCGTAATGTGCCTGAGCCGGCAAGGTTATTCACAGTGACATCGAAGATCATCCCACTCGAAGCGGAGACACTGGCGACTGTGCCGGCCGCTGTACCGGTGGTGGTGGCAGCAAAGGCGTTCGTAGTTACGCCGTTCACCGAGTCGCGGAACGTGACGCGAAATACAACGCTGGTGACACCAGTTGAAATCGTGCTGGCGAGCGGATTGAATCGCACAATCGTTATCCTGGGAGTGCCCTGGATGTTCAAGGTGAAGATCGTCGACGAAGGACTCGTACCGCTGGCGTTTGTAGCCGTCGCAAAGAAACTGTTCGTGCCTGCGGGCAAAGCGACGCCGGTGTAATCAAACGTCCAGTGTCCGGTCGGATCGGCAACAAGATTGGCGATCACGCCAACACCAACTCGCGTTAGTGCTACATGATCTCCTGCGCCGGCGGTGCCGTTGAACACGAAGGTACGATCAGACGTTGTCGCTCCATTTGCATAGGTTCCCGCATCGCCGACGGCCGCCGTGATGACAGGAGTTGTAATGCTGGTGTTAAAGGTAAACGGGGCGGATGCAGGACTGCTGTTGCCATGATCATCGCTGGCCACGGCGGTAAAACTGTGAGTGCCGGCTGACAACGGCGTGTTGTAGGTGATGGACCACTGTCCGGTTGCTGAAGCGTTGGTGGTGCCCGCGGGAATCGTCCCGTCAAGAGTGAGCGCGATAGTGCGGAATGGCTCGGAGGTGCCGCTAATGACCAGGGGATCGCCGCCCACATACGTAATCACTGGCGTTGCGATCGGACCATCGAGTTCGACCGCGTCATAAACCCAACCAGCACTGAGCCACTGACTAATGTCTGTCGAGCCACTAATGGGGTTTATCGTCAACGTGTTTGTGCCCACGACCAAGGCGCCTGCCGGAATACTGTAGGTAAAGAGCGCGTTGTTTCCGCGATAAGTGCCAATAGTAAAGCTGCGTGAATCCGGTTGCGTGGAAGCGGCAGGCTGAGCAGAGGTGAAGCTGTTCACGGTGATTTGTGGTCTACCGTTGTTATAAGCGCAGGTGATCCCGATCCTTAAAGTTAGGTTCACGATCTGATTAGGAGCGAGATTGAATTTGATCGTGGTGGGACTGTTTTGGCCACGAAACTGGATAGCGGGAAACTTAGTCGGATTGTCAACACCGACGGTATAGGTAGTGACGTCCCACGGAGTCATCCTGACATCCTGGGGATGCATCTGGACAATTTTCTCGGCATTCATCAGTCCCGCAGGTGTTCCGTCCCACTCGCCGATTCTAAAGATTGTTGAAGGTGTCGGTTCGGTCGAGGTGAGATCCAGTGCGGTATTGGAGCCGGCGTTGACCGTTACGGGATTGGTCGCGACTCCCAGCTCGCCTTTATAAAGGGTGGCTGTGTACGTGCCAGGCTTCATGCCGTTGCTGGTGTAAGAACCATCGGGGGCAACGGTAGCCCAATACTGCGCGCTGCTGTTGGCAAAGCCGACTACGCTCTGAAACCCCGCTGGCACTCCGCTTACCAATCCGCTCACAGCACCGCGATCTGCCGGGGCGACCCAGCCATTCAACCCGAGATTGCCAATCCAGGAAAAATCGATCGGCAACGTGGGCGGCGCACCGGTGGTAAAAACGAGTGCATATGGGCCATGTAGCACATTCAGTCTAAAAGGCTCGGTCTGATTGTGACCCGAGTTCATGTAGTTGTAGATTTCCTGATCGTCACCCGCCTGGTTCTCAATATCACGGAAGAATGGTCCACCGGAGCTACTCTCGCGATTACCAAAAACCATCCAGCAACCGATACCCGGACCTGTAGCTCCCGAGAAGCTCAAATCCATCGCCCGATCCTTTCCGTGCGTGACATTGTCGCCGTAGTACTTTGAGCGCGTGGTGCCGTCTGCCACACCGAAAATGTCAGTACTCTCAATGGCGCCGAACGTGTCATGCAGGTCTGACGGTCCTGGTCCATTCGGAATCAACACCGAGTTAAGCCGGGTGATCCATCGTAGTTCACCAACACCTGGCTCGACCGTAGGGAAGGTGGCCATGTAGATCGTGTTTTCACCGTTTCTCACGATCAGGTAGTGCGTAAAGTTTGCGGCTACACCATTCGTGGGCCCAGTCTGCAAAGTAAGTTTCACGTAGGTTGCGCCATCGGTCTCGGGCGTTACAGTGGTGGGAGTTCCCAACCCGGAAGCAATTTGCGAGAACCGACCGGTGGTCGATTTGTACTCTGTCCCGTTGTAGACAACAGAGATGATGCTGCCGTCGGTTTTTCGTACTTGAAAGACCAGACCGGCGCCGGTGTCTACTTCATAAGCCGTGCCAATGTCTGTATAGCCGAAGACGCCTGGTGCGCTACTGGAGAGTGCGCGGGGAACAAATTCTGAAACAAGGATGAATGAAAGCAGAATGCTTGTGAGACACACGAGTTTGATAGTTTTCATGGCCGGTTTTCAGTCGAAGAAAGTGGTTAAGAACTTCGATTCACTGTTACTGGAAATCGTCAAAGGCGCGTTGCTAAAGTCAGCCACCCCGAGAAGCTGAGGCCTTAGAGGAATTGAAGGCCAGGCAACTCTTTTTTGACTCTTTGAATTAGGGGAGCGACAGCCTATCTCTGCCCGGGAATTGTGTCAAGGTGCTACCACTCCATCGCGATTTTATTTGCTGGTCCGACCGCTAATTGCTTTGCCCTCAAATCGGTTAAACCTGCCTATTGACAAAACTGAGGGGCAAAATAATAATGGTCGCCCAGATCAGCTAGCTAGAAGCGAATTTCCGACTCGCCGGCCCATGCGTACTCATCGTCGATAAGGCCATTGTGGTCAGACCACTAAATCTTCAGTTACTGATCGGCTAGTTAGAACGACACGTCGTCTCACTAAATCATCCCCCGGGTTTTCAGTAGTCGGCCCCCGACAGAATTTGCAAAACTCAACACGCGCTCTTCTGTTGCCTGTGACAGTGTCTGCCTCGCCATGAGTCACGGACCCACCTGAGCTACTCACTAATCTGTTCGTTTCATGGGAGGAAACAACATGAGCTCCGAGTCACCTCAAGCGAAAAGATCTTTCTTTTACCTCATCACCGGAGCCATTGCCCTGGCATTGGCTCTTTACCTCGTTTATCCATCAACGGCGCAAAACCCGGTTCTCTTTAGTGATAACTTCGAGGACGGAAACACCAATGGCTGGTCGAAATCAAATGGTACCTGGACTGTCGTAACCGATGGCTCGCTAGCGATGCGGCAGTCTGCTAACAACGTGGACGCCAGAGCGAGAGCCGGCTTAACTTCCTGGACCAACTATTCCGCGCAGGCTCGCGTCAAGGCCCTGTCATTCAACGGAACCAATCGATACGTGAGCCTCATTGCGCGAGCGATCAACTCAAATCACTTCTATTATCTGGCGCTGCAAAACAATAACCAGCTGCTCTTAGTCAGGAGGGACGGAGATACCAGCGCTACCCTTGCCTCAAAGTCTTTCACCGTGACGACTGGCACCTTCTTTACCCTGCGCCTAGACGTTCAGGGATCATCGCTAATCGCTTTTGTAAATGGCGCGCAACAGTTGAGCGCAAATGACTCGACGTACAGTGCTGGGGCGATTGGCGTCGGGACCTTTTTCGCGACCGGTGATTTTGACGACGTCGTGGTTACGGGTTTGGGAGGATCGCCGACTCCAACGCCGACCCCTACTCCAACCGCAACGCCGACGCCAACACCAACAGCAACACCGACGCCGACGCCAACAGCAACTCCAACTCCAACTCCAACTCCCACGCCGACGCCAACTCCAAGTCCCGGTGACCTGTTCGTTGCGCCTGGAGGCACGGACTCAAATCCGGGCACGATGGCCCAACCCACAACGTTGCAGGCGGCGGTTACTCGCGTCACTGCTGGATCGACCATCTTCATGCGTGGCGGAACGTATAACTATTCCACCACGGTTACGGTGGCCCGCGGTAACGATGGCATCATGAACTTCCCCAAGAATATTTTTGCCTTTGGGAGCGAGAAACCGATTATCAACTTTGCGGCCCAGGCTTTCTCCTCGAGCAATCGGGGAATTCAGCTCAACGGGAGCTTCTGGCATCTGCGCGGGCTGGAGGTCATGAACGCCGGCGACAATGGCATCTTCATCGGCGGTAACAATAATGTCATCGAGCTATGTGTCACAGACCATAACCGCGATTCGGGTCTTCAGCTCGGGCGTCACTCTTCCACTGCTCCACAGAGTGAGTGGCCGGCGAATAACCTGATTCTCAACTGCACGTCGTTCGACAATTTTGATCCTGACAACGGCGAAGACGCAGACGGGTTTGCCTGTAAGCTCACAACCGGGCCTGGCAACATCTTCCGCGGCTGTATCGCCCACAACAACATTGACGACGGCTGGGATCTATTCACCAAGACCGATACCGGTCCGATCAGTCCAGTTACGATTGAGAACTGTGTGTCGTACAACAATGGCTTCCTCAGCACTGGCGGAACGACCACTGATAGTGATGGGAACGGCTTCAAGCTGGGTGGCGATGGCATTCCTGTCAATCACATAATCAGACGCTCAATCGCATTTGGTAACAAGAAGCACGGCATCACCTTCAATTCAAATCCAGGTAGCATCACGGTGACCAACAATACGTCGTGGGACAACGGTGAATCGAACATCAAGTTCGATACCGGGTCGCACATCTTTACTAACAACCTGTCGTTTGCCGGAACGCAAAGCGACAAGTTCAGCGGTACCGACGTGTCCAACACGAATTGTTGGTGGATGAATGGGGTGAGCGTCAACGGCAAGGGGCTGCTGGTGAGCGCTGCCGATTTCATCAGTCTTACTCCTTCGGTAACACGTAACGCAGATGGCAGTATCAATCTGGGCAACTTCCTGAGACTGGCTTCGGGAAGCGACCTGATCAATGCCGGTACTCCAAACGGGACCGATATTGGCGCCATTGAAAGCCAGTAAATTTCAGACAAGCGATACGACAAGCGGTACGGTGAGTGGTGGCGATCTGGTCCTGGGCGAGCGTCTCAAAAGGGAGGCTCCAAGGACCAGGTCGCTATCGCTTTTTGGGGTACAGACTCTCACCCGTCCAAATCGGTATTTTGCGGTATTGCCTTGAAATCCCCGCCTGATTAGTCTCACGAAAACCCCAATCAAGCGGTACTGTCGGAATGACAGTGCTTCTGCCCCCCGTGCTGATCACCCGATTAGCATCACGCCCGGCACCCAAGTTTGTTTGAGCTGTGTCAGTCAAAACCCAGGAAATCAGCAATGACCTGCAAGATCCGAAATCCAGCAGAGCCGAACAACGACTGACAGCAAGTCAAACCAGTAATTGCTTAGGAGGAGAGAAAATGAAAACTCTGCACAATTCGATCATCACATTTGCCGGGTCGCACGAATTTGTAAACCGCAGGTCGAAGGCACCGAGAATGAAATGCTTTCGTCCTTTCGTCTTTTCGCTGGCAGTTGCCGTGTTCTTCGGAACAACGGTCCTGTCCTCAGCCCAGAATGACCGCATGATGGGCGGGGTGGGAATCACGGTATTTGTCGACAGAAACTTTCGCGGCGCGGCCCAAACCTTTCAACAGGACGTCCCTGATCTCCGATCTTTTGGCCTCGACAATCGCATCTCGAGTTTAAGAATTGGACGGGGTGAGCAATGGGAAGTATGTGACGGACCGGGCTATACAGGCCGGTGCACCAACTTTTCCGGTGAAGAATCAGACCTCGCCCACACGAACTGGAACGACAGGATCCGCTCGATCCGAAGAACTGGTATTGCCACCAACCCTGCGCCGCCGGGCCCTGTCTATATAGTTCTCTTCGACCAGGTGAACTTTCGTGGCACTCCGAGGAACTTCAACGGCCCGGAGGCGAGTCTTGACCGCCGCGCTCAAAGTGTGACGATTGGAGGGGGTACCTGGCAATTCTGCGATGGGAGAAACTTTGGCGGCCGCTGTATCACGCTGAATTCAAGTGTGTCTGACCTTAGTCGCTATAACATGCGTAGTCGCATCGCTTCTGCACGGCCGCTTTCGCCGCCTACCGCTGCCGATTTTTATGTCATCCTTTTTGATCGGGAGAATTATCGCGGCAACCCGACCAACTTTCATCAAGCGCACACAAGCATTTCCAAGAACGCAAGAAGCGCAACTATCGGCAATGGCAGTTGGGAGCTTTGCGATGGCCGAAACTTCACCGGACGGTGCGTGACCATAAGTCAAAACGTGCCGAACCTGCGAATATTTAATGTCGGTCAGCGTATTGCTTCACTGCGGCCCCTTGTCGCGCAACCGCGATGACTGTTCACGACCAGTGGGGTTTGCTTTTGCAATGGCCCAATTCGTGAATCGTCTTCCGCGGCTTGACGAAGCGATCCACGAACAGACACGAACAATGATTCCTGGCACCAGACGGGTCGACTCTCACTACCCGGCCCGAATCTAGTTGGCCCGGCTGTGCCCCAAACAGCCACCCACTGATTAAGCTGCCCAGAGCGATTGAGACAAACCAGCAAAAAAACGTGATCAAACTCCGAAATTGCCGAAACCAGAACGACAATTGGCCGATAACCCTGGTAGGTTGTGGGGGAGGGTGAACTTAAGGGTGAAGCGTGAAGCTAAACTAAAGTTGCTAACTTCATTTAGCTTCCTTTCGTTATGGTTGCGAAACTATTGAATAGCCCGATAAGCTACCAAATAGCCATTTTCGCTACCATATTTTTCTTGCCTCGCCCTTAGCGTTCAAGTAAGGTGCACACTCTCACTCAGCGGTTCTCGAGTGGATTCCCCCAGAATCTGATTTTTTCAAGGCCCCTTTTGCTTGAGCTTGCGGCGCTTTGCCCGTAAACCTATATGGCTCCTTGAACCGCCCAGTTTTGACACTAGCCCTGTACGAGATAACTCACTTCGGCAACCTCCTGGCGTTCTCCTACCGCCTCAAAGATTAATAGCCCTGCGATAGCGGCAACTGAGTCGTCCTAACCCGACCCATGTGCAGCCCGACTAAGAATCCAGCGAACGGAAAGGTATAGCCACTATGAATCGCCAAGCAGTTCGCATGGCTTGTGAAGTCGAACCGTTTCAGGAATTTAAAGAAAATGAAAGCCGATCCGAGCTTGATCAGCGGGGGCCTGCGGTCTCACAGGAGCGCCGCACATTGCTTGGTATCCTCACAGGTTTGATTGGCGTCGGCATTACGAGTCTCCTCGGCATTACTCTCGGCCGTTTCAGCATCGTTCCAGCTTTGGCTGCCACCAGCGCTTCCGACTGGATTGACGCGGGACGACTGGATGCAGTCCCAAATGGCAAACCAAAGAAGCAAACAGTTCTGGTGGCCCAAAACGCCGGGTGGGGACGCTTCACCGCTGAGCAGTCTGTATGGCTGATCAGGAGTGGTGAGGAGGTTAAGGTGTTCTCATCGGTGTGTCCTCATCTTGGCTGCACGATCACCGAAAACCCAAATGGATTCGGTTGTGTCTGTCACAACAGCGCCTGGACTCGTGATGGGACCACGTCGGCAGGCCCTGCGCCACGCGGGATGGATCAGTTGGAACATAAGGTCGAGGACGGAATCCTTAAGGTCAAATATCAAACATTCAAGCAGGGGTTGCCTGAAAAGGTAGTCACCAGTTGAGTTGATCAATGCAGTTCTCAACGCGATTGAACAAAGCCTATTCGTTCCTGGACGACCGTACCGGTCTCAAGACCATATTGCGTCGTAGTCTTGATGAACCTATTCGTGGTGGCGCGCGTTGGGCCTATGTATTTGGTAGCGCCCTCTTGTTGTTGTTTGTGGTCCAGGCACTGACCGGCATTTTTCTGACGATGTACTACGTGCCGAGTGCCGATCACGCGCATGTAAGTGTTGCCTACATACAAAAGGCGGTGCCGGGTGGAGCACTGTTGCGAGGTCTGCACTACTACGGCTCCAGCGCGATGATCCTGCTCCTGATCATCCACCTTAGCCAAACATTTCTATTCGGAGCCTACAAACAGAAGCGCGAGCTAGTTTGGATCCTGGGTAGCTTCCTATTCCTGGTGATTCTCTGTTTTGCATTTACGGGTCAACTCTTACCGTGGGATCAGGAAGCCTACTTCGGAACAAAGGTTGGCACTTCAATAGCCGGCGAAGTGCCACTGATCGGTCGACTGCAGCAGCGGATTCTACTCGGCGGAACGGAGGTCACTTCCAGTACGCTCTCGCGCTTTTTTATGGTCCATGTATTTCTCCTGCCTCTCGCAGTCCTGTTCCTTTCAGTCTTGCATGTCTACTTGTTTCGTCACGCGGGTCCAGCCGGACCGTTTCATCACCGTGCCGACCATCGCGTAGATCGCTTTTATCCGAAGCAGCTATTCAAAGATTCAGTCTTCTTTCTGTTCGTCTTTGCAGTGCTCGTGACCGTGTCCACTCTTGCTCCGGCCGGACTGGGTCCTCAGGCGAGACCCGGCTCAGACTTCCTGGCGCGTCCACCCTGGTACTTTTTGCCGTTGTTCCAACTGCTGAAATATTTTTCTGGTCCACTTACGCTGGTCCCGACCGTTGTGTTGCCGGCCCTCATCTTCCTCACGCTTTTCCTGCTCCCTTTTATCGACCGGAACCAGGAGCGTAATCCGCTCAAACGGCCACTGGCTACCACTGCGCTGGCCCTCCTGCTCATGGGCGGAGGCAGTCTAGTCTTCTTGGCCAAGCACCAGGACAAGACCAACCCGACCTTCAGCGCGCAACTGCGCCGTCAAGATGACTTGGCGAAAAGATTCCTCAAAACGGAGTTTCGGGCGCAGGAAGTCAGTCCATCTCAGCTCAGCGCGATCTCAAACGTCCATCCCCCAAAGGCATTCACTGAAACTTGTGCCCTCTGTCACGGAGATTCCGCCGAAGGCAATGACCTTGGTCCAAGTCTCCTGGGTGTAACTGAAAAACCGAACCGGACGAAAGAGGATTTGCTGAAAATTCTCGACAATCCGCCGGCGTATGGTCTGAAGGACCCGATGCCGGAATCCTTTCCCGATCTTTCAACAGACGACAAACGCCTGATAGTGAATTGGCTCGTTAACCTTAATAACAGCGACAGTGCCTCATTGCTTGAGCGATGACACGACAAACTCGCAGTCTCTGGAGGGAGTTAGATGGAAAAGAGAGGAAGGTTTCGCCTCATCACGATATTTTTAGTCGGGCTGACGGTCTTGCTTGTCAATGGCCCTAAAGCCCTTACTTCAAACATGGCAGGGCCATACCCACCGAGCGATGGAATGGCTTTGTACGGTTCTAAATGTGCTATTTGTCACGGAAAAGACGGTAGCGGAACAGCACAATGGCGCGGGAAGGGTCAGCCTGATCTGTCCAGCGCTGAATGGCAGAAGTCTCGCTCCGATTCGCAGATTGCCGAGAGAATCAGGCAGGGTAAAGGCAAGATGCCGCCGTTTGGCAAGAAACTCTCCGACGAAGAGGTAACGGCGTTGGTCAAACAGGTCCGCAACTTTAGAAGATAACAATTGCGGCCGTAATCTACTTGCCGCAGGACTGCTCACACAAAGAGCGATCTTCGCGGAATTTTGCAGGCGTGCACGTGAAGTAACACGAGACACGTCGCACTGAGTCCTCCACTCCCGAAATTTAATCCAGTTCTCATTTGAGTAACTGGTACAGCGCCACTCCCCGGCGACGAGTACCACAACTTTGCGCCCAGCCGCAAAACAGCACCGCTGTGTGCATTGAGGGAGGCTTATGGGTTTAAAGAGTTTGCTGCGAGTGATGGTGTTGCTGCTGGGGATACTGGTGGTTAGCGGCGAGTGTTCGGCGATGCCCATGTTCGCCCGGCGTTACAACGTGCCGTGTAGTACCTGCCACACTTCGCCACCACGTCTAAATGAAACTGGATACCGGTTTCGCGCTGCCGGTTTTCGCATGCCCGAAGAACTTGGTCACGCCCTCGAAGGAAAACAGGATCTGCTGAATCACATCGGGTTCAGACTGCAGCCTCGCGTGATGGTGGTCCATTCGGCGATCGGAACGGCGACAAAAACCGAAAATGAGGCCCAGCTGTTCGCCTCCGAGGGGTACTTATGGTACGGACCCATTTCCAAACATTTCTCAGCCTCTGCCAAGGTAACGTTCTGGCCTGAGGAATCAACTGAGACAGAACAGCATGAACGATTCGAAGGTGTGGTGAGATTTGATTACGGCAGCAGCGATAACTTCATTGACATTCGGGCCGGAGTGCCGCATCCACTCGAAGGCTTTGGCGGCTCTGAAAGTTACTCAGTAGCCAACACGAAACCATTCATCCAGGAATTGAAGACCGCCAACTTCAACCAGGATACTTTTTTTACCCCGGCCGGCCTTCATCAAATGGCCGTCGCCGTTGGCTACTATCACAAACGAACGACGATCAGGGGCGCAGTACTGAGCGGGATGCGTTTGTTGGAAGATCACGAGCACGGTGACCTCGAACCATTCGGTCGTAAAGAACCTCTAACCGAGTCCATGACGGGATCTGACGGTGGTCCTGATGTCCAGGTCTTTTTCAATCAGATCCTGCACCCTGACGGCGGCAACTTCTCGGTCTACTACTATAACGGTCGTTCAATGTTGCCGCGACTCGATCTCCTTCCTCCGCCGGAGGTCACCGATCCCTTCGACAACGCGACGAGAGTCGCGCCAGAAGAGGCGGCTGACCTCCAGTTCTTCAAGAATAATTTTCAACGATTGGCGTTTTACGCAGGCTATCCCATCAAAAAGGTGAGCTTGCTGGGCGGGATTCAGTACGGGCGCGATGAAATTGGCAGCGGCGGCCACTTCAGCAGCCTGGGAGATTTTGCCGAGGCCAATGTCAAGATCCTCAACGATATTAGCGTTGCGGGGGTACGGTTTGATTGGTTTGACCCAGCGCGGGTGAAATCAAACAATGAGATCACGGGAATCACTCCCTACATCAACATTTGGCTCCGCAGCCAACTTAGGATAGCGGCGGAGTACCAGTACCAGGTTACCAGGCGTGGGCCAATTGAGCCGAACCGCCGGGACAACATCTTTCAGCTTCGACTTTACTGGATCAAATAAGCATGGCCGCAATTAAAGTGACGCTAGGAACAGGTGAGCGGCGTGATGTCGGCAACGCAGGCGCCGCTATGGACGAGCGTATCAAACGCGTGATCGTGGAGATGGAAAAACACCTGGACTCTGAGTTATCGCTGGACGTGCTGGCCCAGTCCGTAAACCTGTCGACGTCTCGTTTCCGTCATCTATTTAAAGCAGAGACGGGTACAACGCCGGCGCAGTATCTCAAGTCGTTGCGCATGTCCCGCGCGAAAAAGTTAGTTGAAAC
Organism: Pyrinomonadaceae bacterium; assembly: GCA_035263325.1. Lineage (GTDB taxonomy): Bacteria > Acidobacteriota > Blastocatellia > Pyrinomonadales > Pyrinomonadaceae > PSRF01. The sequence continues at coordinate 13,153 of DATFRK010000272.1, forward strand.
GACGTTCCTAAATATCAAACAAATAATGTGCAGCATCGGTGTGCGTGACAAGCGGCACTTCGCGAAAGACTTTGAAAGAACCTACGGGCTGACTCCGACCCAGTACCGGGCTCGTTTGCGGGGCGCGGGCCGGGGATCCAATTAAGAACGCTTCATTTAACCCGGGGTCACAACGTCTTCAGAAAGGCGATCAAGGCAGTACGATCTTCCGGCGAAAGATCAAGGCCAAACGAATGACCTTTGACGGGTCGTGAACTGACTCCGTAACCACGGAACCCGGTCGGTATGTATCCTTCCTTGAGTCGACGAGGGTCGAACCAATCTTCGAGAGTGAGTACCGACCCATTGTGTTGAAACGGTCCTCGATACCAAACACCTTTCAATGAAGGCACCTTGTAGTAACCCGTGCCTCGCCTTGTCTCGAGTGCGAGGGTTGGATCTGTGCCCAATGAGAAGGGAAGGATGTTGTATATCTTTTGCTGTTCGGGTGGAACTTTGAAGCCATCAACCGGTGTGAGCATGTTGTTGGTGTAGAGTGGTGGTGTGTGACAGGCGCCGCACCTTTCGCGCTGGAAAACTATTTGTCCGCGAGCGGCGACATCATCGAAGTGATTGGGATTGGGTGGTGGTTTGAGTGAATACACAAAGAGAGCCAGGGCATAGAGTTGCTCATCGCTGTAGCGACTCTCTTTTGTCGGTTCAGGCAGCTCACCCCTGGGCCGGAAGTCTCCGTACTCTGACAACATATCTGCACCCTGATTGAGTGCGACGTAGCGCATCAAGTCGCCAATGTTACGTTGCTGAAACAGTCCTGTACTGTCCAGGAAGAAGCGGTCTTTGACGCCAATCAAGTCGGGGATACGGGTGGGGAAGAAGATGCTCGAGCCCTGGCGGGCGCACGAGCCAGGGGTAATAGACATCATCGCGTCGGTCAGCTGCTCAAGAGACATCTGCTCAGTGCGTGCGTTCGGATTCACTGGCAGCCAGGGCGTGGCGTAGTTGCGACGCAAGTAACGTCGCAGTTCAGTGAGGACGATGTTTGAGTCTGGCGCGCCGGCGGCCTCCAGCTTGACTTCGTATCCGGCGGAGCGATCGTCAGGGAAGTTTCCCTGCGCCCCTTTGATCACACTGCCGTCCGACATCACCCGCGAGTGACACATCGCGCAGGCTAAAGTTCCTACTTCGACCTTACCTTTCTCTCTGATTACGTAACGCATGAAAGGGAAGACGCCGTCGCGAGTTAACGGCACCTTGTTTTTCTCGTACCAATCGCGTCCCCGCAATTGCGTAAACAAAGTTCCGTTAGACTCGTATTCAACCGGGGCATCGAACACTGCCTCACCGGCGTTGATCCAGTCGTCCTCCGTCGTTAGTTTGGTGGCGTCGAAGATTACTTCGGGATTTTTTTGCTTAAGGGAATCCCAGTAGCCGGGGGGCTCGTGATCGGGATGGTAGATGGGATAACTCCGATAGATCGGTCGCACCGGAATGCGATAGTAGTAGTCCGCCGTGATGTGTTTGGGCGAGGCGGTCTTAGTGGCGAGCGGCAGCTCCAACGATTTTATGGCTTCATCGTCCCAGGTGCGCGGAATAGCGGGAGTGAATGGTTGCTGAGGGCGCGCCATTCGCGGCAGACAGAGAATCGCTGGCGTAGCTATTAGGGTCAAAAGAACTAGAAGTTTTGTTAGTTGCCGGGGCATTTTCAGGTCACGCTGCCATTACTGGGTTGGTACTCAGTTAAGTAGGCGAGAAACGAGACCGGATTCCATCAAAAACTTCGTGTCATTGTTGGATTGCGTTAACAGGTTACTGCGGCAGACCAATTCTGCGGAGCAAGTCTGCAAATCGTGGGTCTGAGCGGAGGGGGTCCCAGGTGGGATCGATCTTAAGAAAGCACATGCCATCGTCTCGGTCGGTATAACCTTTTTCCAACCATGCAAACGCCAAAGTCTTGTCTCCCAATCCGGCGTAGCTCGCGGCGATGTCTGAGGGCAAGACGTACTGCCGTTTTGCCAACCCCTTCAACTGCTCGATCAGTTTGCGGGCTTCGTCTTTTTGCCCTATCAGACCATAGGTGTGAGCGAGCTGCGAAAGTGCGTATGAATCTTCCCGGTCAATTTCGAGGGAGCGCTTGAATTCGGTAATAGCCGCGTCATATTCCCGCTTTAGCCTGTAAGCAAAGCCGAGTTCGATGTGCGTGCGACTGAACCTTGGATCCAACGCAACAGTCTTGTGCAACTGGTCTATCGATTCGTCAACGCGACCGGCGAAGTAAAGTACCGATCCGAGCTCCGTGTTGATGGCCAACGAGAGTGGTTCTAGTTCCTGGGCGCGCCTCGCCTCGCTCAGAGATTCGCTCAAA
>DATFRK010000273.1:0-7107 GCA_035263325.1 Pyrinomonadaceae bacterium
CTTTATGCTCCGGTAGCGATCATGGAGCAACACGGTGTCTGGGCTACCTTGCGTCGCAGTCGTAAGTTGAGTCGGAAGGCTCTCTTATCAGTGGTCGTGATAACGGTGTTGCAGTTTGCCTTGCCGATCCTGGTGTGGCGCATCGCGGTTAAGACAGACGTGACGCTCAAACTAAACGACGATTTCTCGCCCAAAGAGTTTGGCTTCAATGTTGCGACATCGGGACGATCTGCCTTCTACCAGTTGTTGAATGTGTTCGTCACCCCGTTAACAGCAATCATGATTTCGCTGCTGTACATGAAGACGCGAAAAGCGGGCGGTGAGTCACTGCAGGATGCGAGTGATCGATTCGAAGCGAGCGACATCCCGCGCAGTAAGTGGCAAGCGAAGATGAGAACACGCCGCGAAGGAAGTAGATCTACAGATTACGGGGTTTACACAGATTCAACCAAATGAATCGGTGTAATCCGAGTGATCTGTGGGCAGCTACTCAAGGGCACGCAGGGCCAGGCCTTTGGCGACAGTAGTTAACTCTTCGCCGCCTCTGAGTTTGTCGGCCCCGAATGTGCGCGAGAAAAAGCGGCGAACGTAAGGAACGAAGGAAGAGCCGCCGGTAAGGAAGACGCTGCCGATGTCGGCATAATTCACGTTGTACTGCGCGAAAAGAGAGCTGACGCACGAGGCGATGTTTTGCATGTCTTCCTGGATCCAAGATTCGAAACGCCAACGATCGAGCGTGTCTTCAAGATGCATTGAGGAGTACGCAAATTCGAAATCAGCGGCTTCGTTAGCGGTCAAGGCAACCTTTGTCTGCTCCACCGCGCGATAAAGAGCGTAGCCTAAATTTTCAGCAATGATCTGAATTAGCGCTGACACCTTCTCAGGCTCAGACGCTTGATTCCTCACCTCTCTTAGTGTGGCCATAGTCTTCGGCTCCTTAAGCAGGAACGTGCGGTGCCAATTTGAGAGCTGGGAAAAAATCCATACCGGTACCGGAAGCTCCTTGCCCAACGAGACGTAATGCGATCCCAGGCCGAGTTTTGGGGCCACCAGCTTCATCATTATTCGACTGTCGAAGGTGTCGCCGGCAATGGCCACGCCCGCCGTGCCGACCACAGGATTTCGGCCTGTGCTCTTTCTACCTGGACCAAGATGGGCCAAGGTGAAGTCACTGGTGCCGCCCCCGAAGTCGCCAATCAAGACTAACTCGTCGTGATCCAATTGGGTCTCGTACTGATAGGCGGCGGCGACTGGTTCGAACTCGTAGGTAACTTCAGAAAAGCCGGCCAGTTCCGCCGCCGCTCTCAACCGCTCAAGCGCTAACTTTTCGTCTGCTTCAGTTTCCGCGCCGGCAAAGCGGACCGGCCGGCCTAACACTACTTTGGACGCCTCGACCGCAAACTGTTCGCTGACCGCTGTCCTTAATCGTCTGAGGATAATAGCGATCAAGTCTTCAAGAGTGTAAAAACGTCCATTAATTGAGGTCGAGGTGAACAAACGACTCGCCAGGTAAGACTTGACGGAGAGGATGAGTCGTCCTTTGGTTTCCGCCTCCAGGTACGAGTCAATTGCGTCTGGGCCAGCTTTGGTTTCCGGTTTCTCTGATGCCTGCCGGTCTCGGTTAGGAAAATAGAGGATAGATCTGAAACTGGTTGTCGCGTTACCAGCGTCACCAAAACACGCCAGTCTCGCTTCCCCATCAGTGACAGCTACAGCAACAGCGCTGTTGGTGGTGCCGAAGTCCAAGCCAACGACTGAGTTCATCTCGCCATCCTCAGGAATTCAACAATACACAGATTTAGAACGACCGCTCGTTGTCCTTCGTTAACAACCGCGTGCGCTATAATCAGCACCAGCATGGACGATGCACCCGATAAAAGCGACACGATAGCCCCGGATCCCGTAATCGAGGCCTACAAGAAAGACATTGACGTCACCTTGATTCGCGAGAATCTCCGCCTCACTGTGGATCAGCGCTTCCAACAGTTAATGAAACTGCAACGCTTTGCTGAAGAGCTACAGAACGCCGGACAGAAAGCACGTCAAAAGCCGTGACTGACTACGAGAGACTGATCCCGTTGCTCGTCGACAATGAGATCGAATTCATCATCGTCGGGGGCGCCGCCGCTACAGCCCATGGGTCAGCCCGACTGACATTGGACCTTGACATCGTCTATCGACGCAGCCAACAAAATCTCGCGAGGCTCGTTCACGCGCTCGAGCCTACTGAACCCTACTTGCGGGGGGCGCCACCGGGACTACCGTTCAACTGGAGTGTCGCGACTCTGCAAAAGGGCTTGAATTTTACACTGATCACAACCATGGGAGCTCTCGATCTGCTGGGAGAAGTTGTGGGCGGCGGTGCTTACGAGCAACTGAAACCATACACGATCATATTGCAAGTGTCTGGCCGGGAATGTCTGTGCCTCTCGCTCAAGCGTCTAATCGAGGTCAAACGCGCTGCTGGTCGGCCCAAAGATCTTGAGGCCATTGCCGAGCTCGAGCAAATTCTCGCAGAGCGCCAAGAATAGTGTCTCCTTCAATTACTACTCTACCATCTGAGATTTGCGACGCTTCGGTTTGGTACGGCGCGGATCTTGCCGGACGTACTGACTGGATCGAGCATTTGACTGAGGTTGAGATCGGCGAAGTAGAACATGCGGCCCACAAGTTAGAAGTATCAGGCCTTGACTTCGGCTCGCTGAATACTCGTGATGTCCCGCTTCCTACGCTTGGGCCCCGGCTGCAACTGTGGTTGGATGAAGTGCTCAAGGGGCGTGGGTTCGTGCTGCTTAAAGGCTTGCCGGTCAAGCGTTGGTCCAAGCAACAGGCCGCACTCGCCTTCCTGACCGTGGGCGTTCATCTGGGCAACTTGCGGATGCAAAACGCTGCCGGTCACTTACTCGGTCATGTCAGAGACTTAGGGTTGGCGAGCGACGATCCCAACACCCGAATCTATCAGACAAGAGAACGGCAAACTCACCACACAGACTCGTGTGACGTCGTGGGATTATTGTGTTTGTGCGCCGCCAAATCGGGCGGCCTGTCGAACCTTGTTTCCTCCACTACGATCTTCAACGAGATACGTCGCCGGCGGCCGGATCTACTGTCAGTGTTAATGGAGCCAATTGAAACGGATCGACGTGGTGAGGTTCCCGCGGGCAGTAAACCGTACTTCACGATTCCTGTCTTCAACTATCACGAAGGCCTGGTTTCGGCCATCTATCAACGACAATACATCGAGTCGGCCCGGCGCTTTCCAGGCGTCGCACCACTCCGCGCCCGACAGATCGAAGCGTTAGACTTGTTGGACCAACTGGCGAATGACCCGCAGCTCAACTTGATGATGGAGCTCGAGCCGGGTGACATTCAGTTGGTGCATAACCACACCATCTTGCACGATCGGACTGCTTTTGAAGATTGGCCCGAGCCGGAGCACAAGCGTCACTTATTGCGTCTCTGGTTGGCACCATTGCACGCACGTCCGTTACCGCAGGTTTTTGCAGAGCGTTATGGTTCGCTTACCCCTGGGGATCGAGGCGGCTCCGCAGTAGCAGGATCGAGACCAACAATACCGCTTGAGCTGTAAAAGCCAGAGCAGACCACAGACGATCCGACCTCCTGAATTGATTCGGTGTAATCTGCGTAATCTGTGAATCAACCTATTGGGAATCGAGTAGCGAATTCCTTAAAGTAGTCCTCGTCTGAGCTGTGACGGCCCATGGCAATCCAATCTTCGTCGGTCATCCTCTTCCGGCCAGCGACAAAAACTTCCGCATCGGGAGTGACGCGATAGCGAAAGCGACGCTCGGGGTCGTTGATGGCCGCCTCAATCGCCGCGGCAACCACGCGCGGGTCGCTGCCAGTTTGTTGTGCTTGAGCGAACAAGGCGTAAGTATGGCGTTCGGCCGCATGGTAGGGTGAGTCCTGCTCGAGTTGAAAACTTTCCAGGCCCCGTTGCAGGATCGGAGTCACCACAAACCCCGGCTCGATCACCACGATGCGAATGCCATGAGGGTAAACCTCACTGGCCAATGACTCACTGGCTGCCTCAAGCGCCGATTTGGTAGCTGCGTAGATACCCATGCAGGGAACCGCCACCTGGGCGGCAGCAGAGGCGATGTTGACAATAGTACCACTGCGTTGGCGCCGCATCGCGGGAAGCACGGCGCGCATCAGACGCAGGGCGCCAAAGAAGTTGGTCTCAAACATCTGTTGGACCATCTGACCGTCGCTGCGCTCGATTGCGCCCATAGAGCCAATGCCAGCGTTGTTAATACAAACGTCAATGCGGCCTTCTCGGTCAAGTAGCTGAGCGACCGCTGCCTGTACGGATTCCTCATGATCGACATCAAGGGTCAGTAATTCCAGGGACAGATTTCTAACTGCGGCAGCGTCGACCAGATCTTTCTGTTGGTCCAGGCGCTGCATGCTGGCATAGACTTTGTGGCCGCTGGCGGCGAGATGAAGAGCCGTCGCCATCCCGATGCCACTGCTGGTGCCGGTGATCAGAGTAATGGTCATTGGGTTGCTCCTCTTTGGCCGCTCATCATAATCCACCGATTACGCAGATTACACAGATTTTGTTGACTGTCAGACAGGGCGCGTCATATGTTTCTTGAGTGATGAGCACTGCAGCCAGGCAAACCGCAAAACTGAACAGTCAACGAAGTTTCCTTCTTGGGATGGTGCTGCTGATAACCGCGGCAAGTGCGGGGGCGCAGCAGCCAAGAGCCACGACTTTGACCCGAACTCAGATCCGAGAGTGTGAACGACGACTCGCCGAGATGGGTTATTGGACGGGCCGGGTCGATGGGCTCTTTGATTCGGCGACGCAGCAGGCCTTGATTGCTTTCCAGAAGTGGGAAGGTCGGGAGATCACCGGTCAGCTGACGCTCACTGAGCTCGAAGCAATACACTCCAGCGCTGCTCCCAAGACCAGGGACGGCGGGTACGCTCATGCGGAAGTGGACATAGATCGTCAGTTGCTGTTGTTGGTCGATGAAAAAGGCAACCTGCGCGTATTGCCAGTGTCTACCGGCAATGACCAACAGTTTCAGACTGATGGCCAGATGAGCATCGCCTACACTCCGCGGGGCCGGTTCGTGGTTTATGACAAGGGAATTGGTTGGGAGACCGGGCCACTGGGTTCGGTCTATTATGCTAATTACATCACCGGGGGCGTGGCTATTCATGGCTACGAGAGTGTGCCCACCAAGCCCGCGAGTCATGGTTGTATTCGCATCCCGATGTTTGCAGCGCGAGTGGTAAGCAGGGCCCTGCAACGAGGAACGATCGTGTTGGTTTACGACAAGGTGACGTTCGTCTCGGCGAAAGAGTGGCTGGAGAACCCGCAGTTGAAGGAAGCTGCATTGCGAGTGGGAGCAGCAGCGGATTACACAGATTACGTCGAAGAAAACAGAACCAGGGTGAAGCAACCTGGAAACAAGAAACCGCGGCTGAGAGTAATCCGAACTTAAACGGCCTTAGTGCTGAGATAGAGAGTGAGTGATCGCTCAATTCAGATCGTCGTCTTTGGAGTACTTCGTTCCCTTCACAGTGAGTTCGAGCGCGAGACCTTTGTCAGTCATTTGATAGACCCAGACTCCTGGTCCACCGGCCACTGCTCCCTGTAGTGAGCCACCGCCATCACCCGACTTTGCTGCCGCCGTTGTCTGTCCGCCTGCATCCCAGTCACCGTCCACGAAGTCGTCCAGCGCTTTCTGATTTTGAAAGACAAAAACAACACTGAACTTCTTTACCCCCATACCCAGGCCGGCTTGAATTTCACGCATCTTCATGTAGGTGACTTTCTTGGTGGAGTTGTCGACGGCGATCCCATTCCCCTTACCACCGCCACCTATCAGGATCTTGGTTCCCCGATTGTTGAAGACTGCGTAGCCAGCCGCGGCTTTGATAGCAGCCCGGGCGGACGGTTGTGCCTTGTAGAGCCTTTGCAGAGTCGCGTCGGCTTTTTTCCGCGCTTCAGCACGTTCCTCATCCTTGGTCTTCGCTAAAACGCTAACAGCGGTTAGCAGAGCAAGCGCGAAGATACCTGACAATCTTATTGATTTCATGACGCACTCCTTCCGGTAAAGGGTCAAGAAAGCGAGGCCTTAAGGGGGTTAGATTAGATTGAGATGGGAGGAGGAGAAACTGTCAAAACTGCTAGGAAGTCGAAAGTGTTTACCAGGGCAGGTGAATCGAGCAGTTCATTAGCTGGTGACCCAAAGGGCGAGCAAAGTCGGGCCCAGCAGCCAAAACAGTCCCTTCACGAGGAAAAAGAGAAATCCCCAGATGCCTAGTCGTTTGATCCACTTGGGCACGTTCATATCAGTTAACGCGCAAACGGTAGGGAGAATGGAACGCGCAAAAAGCAGTAATAAGAGATGAAAAAGCCCGCTCGAATTAACGAGCGGGCTTTTTGAAATAATCCCGGTGACTTCCTACTCCCCACGCAAGACCATCGGCTCCCTCACTCTAAAAGACAGTTCAAAATCCAAATCGGAGACGAACAAGCTAAAGCTCATCGGACTTAAAAGCGCTAGCGACGGAGCAGAATCAGTATGCCGGCGAGTATGGCCAGCACTGCTAGCACGGTCGTGAACGTAGCCGAGATTCGCACGTTGAGCAATGGCAGAAGTCCCGTAAGAATTAACCAGATGCCGAGCAACAGCATTCCGAAATTTTTACCTGCCAAACCACTTGTCAGTGCCATAAGACCTCCTTAGTTAAGGTAGCGTCTGGATAATATGTTGTGGTTTTTGCCGAATACTCGCGGTCAAGTCGTATTTCTGTTTGATGTGCGTAACGGCAAAGTGCGAGGGACCAACAACGAAAGACTGAAGTCCGAGGACATTATGAACAGGATTGGCAGTAACAAACGGATTCGCCAGGGCGGATTCGTAGGAGACAGTCCCGGTTAAGGAGCCCTGCGCAAGCGGAACCCAATAGAAAAGCCCGCTCGAATTAACGAGCGGGCTTTTTGAAATAAACCCGGTGACTTCCTACTCCCCACGCAAGACCATCGCCTCCCTCACTCTAAAAGACAGTTCAAAACCGGAGACGAACAAGCTAAAGCTCATCGGACTTAAAAGCGCTAGCGAC
>DATFRK010000274.1:0-2592 GCA_035263325.1 Pyrinomonadaceae bacterium
GCGATGTTCGGATCGATCGCGAGAGCGCGATTAAATGCCGCCTCGGCCTGCTCAAAGTCTTCGGCGCCTCCGAGTCCTTTGAAAACTCTGTTCACGTGGCACGCGCCGAGACCGTCGTACGCCAGGGCGAATTCGTGATCCAATTCAATCGCCCGGTTGAAATGAGAAATCGCCGCGTCACAATCGTCCGCCGCCACGGTGCGAAAGATAAACCGGGCAAAGCGATCGCGACCGCGCAAGTACTCATCGTAAGCTTCGGCATTAACAGTCTTCGGTTGGGCCAGGCCGGCCTGTTCATCCGGACTCAGTTCAATTCGCAGTCCATCGACAATGCGTTTAGTAATCTCGTCCTGTACCGCGATGATGTCGTCAGCCGACGCATCTACACGATCGCTCCAGATGATCTCGCCGCTTTTGACCTCGAGTAATTGTGCGTTCACCCGGAAGCGCTCGCCGACGTGCAGGAAGCCGGCGGACAAGACCGCATCAACGTTCAACTCGCGGCCAACATCAGCCGGATCAACGACATGGCCTTGATACTTTGACATCACCGAAGATGGGCGCACGACCAGTGAGCGAATCCGTGCCAGCTCAGTGATGACTGCGTCGGCCAGGGCAAATTCATAAAAGCCGGATCCGGGATCATTGTTGAGATTTTTGAAGGGCAACACTGCCAGGCTTTTCTTTTCTCGATCTGCGACGGTGGTGCTCAGCGATCTGTCGTGGGGGTCCGGAATGGGCACTGAAGTGAATTGCGCAGCCGTCGGCATTTCCTTGCCACCCACTCGGCGCAACCAGCGCATCGCGCGTCCCACCGGTGTCGAACCGCCGAGATGTTTTGGCGCCGCGGCTACCTCCATCGGCATTCCTGCCGAAACTTCCTGCAGCACCTTGCGGAGCTCGTCCCGCAACTCCTCAATCCTTTGGTAGCGATCACGCGGTTCCTTTTGCATCGCGCGATCCAAAATTTGCTGCAACCGGGCGGGCGTCTCTCCGGGCCGCATCTCGGCAAGTGACTTGGGTTGATCGTGAATTACTGCGTGACGTACATCGATTGTGGTTTTACCGCGAAACGGCCACGTGCCGGTCAGCATTTCATAGAGCAACACTCCGGTAGAAAAAATATCTGCGCGCGTATCAACCCTGTCACCGCGAGCCTGTTCCGGCGCGGCATAGGTCGCTGTTCCGTAGGGCACCCCGATTTCAGTCAATTGCGTTCGATCAATCCCCGCCTGCGTTTCGTCATCATCAAGCAACTTTGCCAGACCAAAATCCAGAATCTTTACCTGACCGCTATCGGTAACCATCACGTTGCCCGATTTAATGTCGCGATGAATGATGCCGCGTGTGTGTGCCGCTGCCAGCGCGTCCGCAGTTTGAATTCCAATCCGCAGAGCACTCTCCAACTCCAGCGGCCTGCCGTTGCATAGCTGGCGCACGTTCTTACCTTCGACGTATTGCATCGCGATGTAATGCAACCCGTTCATTTCATCCATGTCGAAGATGGTGCAGATGTTTGGATGGTCCAGTGCCGACGCGAGCCGGGCCTCTCGTTCAAACCGTTTCAGGCTGTTTGCTTTGACGGTGAGTTCCGGGGGGAGAATCTTTATCACGACTGTGCGGCCAAGCTTTTGATCGATGGCCTTGTAAACCGTTCCCTGGCCGCCCGCGCCGAGCTTGTGAGTGATTTTGTAGTTTCCCAGGCTGGTTCCGATCATTGCGGGCGTATTCAAGTGCTCAAACCTTAATCGTGGAAGAGCAAAGGCAACATCCAAAGATTTCTAAACCAAAGGCTAGAAGGAGACAATCCTTCAAACCTGCCACCGTCGCAGCGACAGCTGACTGTTCGAGGATATCGTGACAGGCCAGCAATGCGCGTTCTCGCAGGAATTTCTTGATTGCTAGCAACGAGATTCTACAAATGCTTCATTTAACGTCTAAAATCTTGACACGTCGAACGTTGTTTGCTACAAACCTTCGCCAGTTTCGATAAGCTAACCAATATCAACCAGATCGCGGCCGCTGGTTTCTCTATGCCCGCCCCTTGTTCCCCAGCGGTTGAGATCAAAAACCTATTAGGAGGTCTTTCAATGAAGAATCGAAGAACTTTAGGTCTAACCGTATTCGCCGTTCTTCTCATAGGGAGCCTTTGCTCGGTCGCGCTCGGCCAAACCGGCGAAGGCAACTTTGCCAATGTGGCCGGCGGCGGATCGAGCATCCGTTTTGACGTTCAGACTCAACACGCAGGCTTGACGTTAACGATCGTTGCGCCGGACGGCAGAGCGTTCAGCAAAGAATTTAAGGCCGGTGCTTTAGCTGAGTTTAGTCTTACCGAAAGGCTGGGCCTCCCCGACGGCACCTACACCTACGAATTGCGTCTTCAGCCTTCGCTTGCGGCGAGCCAGCGAGCCGCACTGCAAAAGTCGAGGGGCAAGGATGATGATCCGGAATCTGAGCGCGCCGCGCGCAAAAGTTCGTCGACAGCCAATCTGGTTCAATCAGGGTCTTTCGCGGTGTTGAATGGCCAGGTGATTGTCGCCGGTCTGAGTGAAGGTGGTCGCGCCAAAGCCGATATGCAGCCAGTCCGGGTGC
>DATFRK010000275.1:0-4433 GCA_035263325.1 Pyrinomonadaceae bacterium
CGGTGCCACCGTGCAGTTCTACAAAATGGCGCACTATCGACAGCCCCAGCCCCAAGCCTCCGTGCTGGCGAGTGCTAGTGGCGTCCGCCTGGCGAAAACGATCAAACACCGACGGCAGGAACTCGCGAGTAATTCCTTTTCCAGTGTCACTAACTTTGATTTGCACGTTCGCCTCGTGCCGTTCCAGTCTCACAGTGACACGGCCGTTCGTGGGCGTAAATTTTATAGCGTTGGCAAGCAAGTTCCAGACTACCTGTTGCAGCCGAGCCGCATCTCCCAAAATGTGGCGGGCTGACCGATCCAGGGTAACCTCGAGCTGAATCCCTTTTGAGTCTGCGGCCAGTTGCACCGCATCGAGGGCGGCGGTGATTACAGTGGCCGCATCAACCATGCCAATTTTCAGTTTCAACTGGCCGGCGATAATACGCGACACATCCAGTATGTCTTCGACCAACTGAGCTTGGGCCTTGGCGTTGCGTTCAATAGTCTCGAAAGCTCGTTCTGTGTTCCGCTGATCAAGTTGACCGTGACGCAACATGTGCGACCAACCGATGATCGCGTTAAGCGGCGTCCGCAATTCATGCGAGACCGTGGCGAGAAACTCGTCCTTCATCCGGTTTGCGCTTTCGGCCTCGCTCCTGGCAATCTCGGCCCGGGTCAGGGCTTTTTCTGACTTCTCGAGCTCTTGTTGTACGCGATGATGAAGCTGGGCATTCTCGATGATATCGGAAGCCATTCGCGCATAGAGATCCATCAAGCGGACTTCCCGTTCGTTAGGAGCCTTCGACTCAGCGAAATGGGCGGAAAGCACACCGATAATGGTTCCCTTGTGAGTAATCAAGGGAGTGCAATGCACTGCACGAAAACCAGCCTTCCGGGCGGCGTCTAGATAGGGCCGCATCACGGGATCCAGAGCAACGTCCTCAATTACAACTCGCTGCTTGCGCTGAAAAGCAGCGCCACAACCGCCGTGACCGGCGGGGACGAATTCGATCTTTCTTAGAAAATCCTCGCTAAACCCGCAGCTGTGCTGAACAATCAAGCCATCACCAGCCGGCGTCGCCATCGACAGCAGACCCATATTCGTGTTCTGGACTTCGAGGGAAGCCGTCAATACCTCTCTCAGAACGGAATCCATGTCGAGAGTGCTGGTCAACCTCAGGCTGATCTCATGCAAGCGTCTGAGATCTTCTACCTGCGTCTCTAGCTCTTCTTTAACCAGTCCCAATCGTTCTTCAGTTTTGCTGTGCTCAACGATCTCCCCCTCAAGCGCCCTGGCCCTTTGTTGTAACAGGGCCACGGCCCGCAACCTTTCGTCGGAATCATTGAGTGCTGTGTAGCTCTCGCTGGGTATGACCAGGGTGTGCGCTGCGCAAACTTCAGCCAACGGGGTCACCAGACTCTGTTTACCGACACTGCTTATGGGGTAGGCGCAAAAAACTAAGCAGGGACGCACCTTCTGCAAGTCACTCCACAATCGTTCCAATTGAATGGCCCCTTGAACGTTGCCCTCATCCCAAAGCAGGTTCACCGCTTCGCCGAAGACTCGCACTTTACGACCGCCTTCGCCGGCACTTGCCAGGGTGGCATCAAAAACGGCGATCAGGCGCTCGGATGAAATCCCATTCGAGTGCAGGTCCAGCAAAACATCCTCGGCTGGAAAACAAATCAACTGACCAGTAGCCTTCAGACTCTTCACATCAAATCCGCGCTGCTCGAAACGCTCTTCAAGGCCTTGCATGCGGGCTTCCGTCAGGATCACGATTCCGGCATCACCGCGGGGAAAACCTGCAGTAAAGAAATCAGCGGCGGAGTCCAGCATGAATGCCTCGGCTTCGTACAACTGTACAAAGTGGTCTCCGTCTTGAAGCCGAAGCCAATTGATAGGCCGGGTCACCAACGGTAAATCGGCAGGCAGACCCGCTGCCTGGCTGGGCTTAGAATATCCTGATTGAACTTTCATTAAGACGTTGTCTACTTCCAAGCCGCACAAACCTGGGGGAAAACACAGCTCGTAAGGACACCTGGGCTAAACTCGTTGTGGGGTGAGGCTCCACATTTTAGGATAGCTGCCCCTGAACGTCGAGCAGGAATTTGTGAAATTTTTATGGCTACGATTGCTTGTCACCAGCATCCCGGAATGTGGTGAACAAACGGATTTAGCCAATTTGCTAAGCAATTCAAAAAAAATGTCCGATACCGAAACCGGCATCGGACATTTTCGCTTGCGTCGAGATGACCGGGAAGCGCCTATTCCTCTTTTTCGGAAGTGATTCCGGCCCCGTCACCGTCGCTGGCTGAGACCACCGCTGGCTCCCGTGGCGGAAGAACGATATCGTGGCCGCCCACGATGTCAGGAAACTCATCCAGGTCACGCTCGCGTGCCTGGTCGATTGTTTCGTCGCGCTCGACATCCACGTTGCGGTAAAACTCCATCCCGGTACCAGCTGGGATCAAGCGGCCCATGATCACGTTCTCCTTCAAACCGCGCAGGTAATCAACGCGGCCGGAAATTGCGGCCTCGGTGAGTACACGGGTGGTTTCCTGGAACGACGCGGCCGAGATAAACGAATCGGTCGAGAGCGACGCCTTGGTGATTCCCAGTAACAGCGGTTCAGCCTGTGCGACTTCGCCACTCTCCTGACGTACGCGTTCGTTCTCATCCTGGAAGCGGAAGCGGTCCACTTGTTCCTCGAGCAGGAACTCGGTATCGCCAACTTCCTTGATCTTCACCCAGCGCAACATCTGACGCACGATCACTTCAATGTGCTTGTCGTTGATGTTCACTCCCTGGAGACGATAGACCTCCTGGATTTCGTTGACCAGGTATTCCTGCAACCGACTCATACCCAGAACGCGCAGGATGTCGTGTGGATTCAATGGTCCATCCATTAAAGCCTCGCCGGCGCGCACCCGATCGCCGTCCTGGACGTTGATGTGGGTACCACGCGGGATGTCGTACTCGCGCTCTTCCCCATCGTCTCCAGTGATGATCAGCTTGCGCTTACCTTTGGAGATGGCGCCCAACGTTACCGTACCGTCGATTTCCGACATGACTGCGGTTTCCGCCGGTCGACGGGCTTCGAACAGCTCGACGACGCGGGGCAAACCACCGGTGATGTCCTTGGTCTTGGTAGTTTCACGCGGGATCTTTGCGATGATGTCGCCCGGCTCAACTTCTTCGCCGTCGGTCACCATCAGGTTCGCCCTGACCGGCATCTGGTAAGTCTTAAGCACCTTGTTACTGGCGCTGCGAATTTCCAAACGCGGCTGTTTCTTTTCGTCAGGCGAGTCTTTCACGACCATGCGCGACTGACCGGTCACTTCGTCCACTTCTTCGTCGAACGTCACGCCTTCCTTCAGATCCTGGAACTTAACGTGACCTCCGACCTCCGTAAGAATCGCGAACGTGAACGGATCCCACGTCGCCAGGAGCTGATCCTGGGTGACGCGGCTACCGTCTTCCACCAGGATGTGCGCACCATAAACGATCTGATAACGCGCTGCCTCGCGACCGCGGTCATCGATGATCGTCAATGAACCATTGCGGTTCATCGCGATGCGTTCACCCTTGCGGCTCTTGACCGTCTGCAGATCCACATACTTAATGGTGCCGTCCTGACGGGCTTCGTGCTTCGACGACTCTTCCAAGCGTGCCGTACCACCGATGTGGAACGTACGCATGGTGAGCTGTGTACCCGGTTCGCCGATTGACTGGGCCGCGATGACACCCACGGCTTCACCAATCTCAACGGGCCGACCTGTCGCCAGGTTGCGGCCGTAGCACTTGATGCAGCAACCACGGCGCGATTCGCAGGTCAATACCGAGCGAATGCGGACGCGCTGTACACCGGAACGCTGAATCTCAGCCGCCAGGTCCTCATCAATTTCCTGATTGGACTCCACGATCGCAGTGCCTTCGATTGGGTCGGTGACTTCTTCGAGGGCGGTGCGACCGACAATGCGGTCTCGCAGCGACTCGATCTCCTCGCCACCTTCCACAATCGCGCTGGCGGAAATTCCGCGCAGCGTGCCGCAATCTTCTTCGCTGATTATTACGTCCTGGGCCACGTCGACGAGACGACGGGTCAAGTAACCCGAGTCAGCGGTCTTCAAGGCTGTATCCGCCAGACCTTTGCGTGCGCCGTGCGTCGAGATGAAGTACTGCAACACGTTTAAGCCTTCGCGGAAGTTTGCCTGGATGGGCGTCTCGATGATTTCACCCGAGGGGCGAGCCATCAGTCCGCGCATACCAGCCAGCTGCCGAATCTGTTGCGCGCTACCACGAGCACCGGAGTCGCTCATGACGAGGATTGGATTGAGCTCGCCACTGGCGCGCTCGCGATCGTCCATCGCCTTGAACATCTCCTTGGCGACTTTATCAGTGACTTCAGACCAGATGGCGATCACCTTGTTGTAGCGTTCGCCGTTAG
>DATFRK010000276.1:0-6242 GCA_035263325.1 Pyrinomonadaceae bacterium
ATCAATATGCGCATCATCGGTGACTGGCACAGGTTCTCCAGCATTGGCGGCGACCGTCCAGATGTCCCGGTGGCCACCTCTTTGTTCTCCCCAAAAAGCGATGCGCTTTCCGTGTGGTGACCAGTCAGGTTGGACCGCATCATGCTCGGTAATCAGGCGACGTTGCCGCGTTGCCAGGTTGATGGCCCATAAACGACTAGCGCTGGGATAAGTGTTGCGTGCCTCGTAATCCCAGCTAATGTCTTCGCCGACTGCCAATTCATTGCCATCCGGCGACCAGGCTGGATTGAAACCCAGGTCGCTTAGTTTAGTGACGTTCGTGCCATCGCTATTCATGAGGTACACGCCGCCGCCATCGCGGCTCGAGCGGAAAGCAATCTGGCGGCCATCAGGCGAATAGGCTGCCTGGAATTCAGCAGTCGCAGAGCCCGGAGTTAGATTCGTGGCGGTACGTTCACCCACCGCCTGCACGTAGATGTCCCAATTCCCCTCCCGAGCAGAGGAAAAGATCACCCGTTGCCCATCAGGCGAAAGATGCGGAAACAGTTCCTGCCCTGGCGTGTCAGTGAGTTTCTGGGCCACGGCGGCGGTGAAGCCGGACCTCGATTGTGAGCGTGAGTTCCAGAACCAGATCCCGGCAACGATTGCGACAGCGACCGTGACGAAGGCCAGCGCTGCTCGAGTCCACCTGAAGGAATTTGTTTCTGCGGAAAGAGCGGTCAAGAATTCGCGCGCGCTCTGATAACGCCCATCGCGTTGCTTTGCCAACGCCTTACTCACAATGGGCCACAAGTGATCGTCTGTGATGGGTAGCGGGTCTGAACTCAGAATCGCTGCGCAAACCTCCGCGGGAGTGGCGCCGGCAAAGGGTCGCACACCCGAAAGCATCTCGTAGCAAACGACTCCTAAACTGAAGAGATCCGTGCGCGCATCCAGTTTTTCGTGACGCACCTGTTCTGGCGACAGGTAGTTCAATGATCCGAGCAGCAAATCAGGATCGGTTTCCAGGGATGCATCGTCCGGCGCACTCTTGCGTCGTGGTACGTCTGTCTGATCGCCGAGGGGTTTTGCTAAGCCAAAGTCCAGCACTTTCACCAAACCATCGGGCCGCACCATGATGTTCTCAGGCTTGATGTCGCGGTGAATCAGCCCCGTCTCATGCGCGGCTGCCAGCGCGCTCGCAACCTGGCGCGCGATCCCGACTGCTTCAGCAGACGGCAAACACCCATGATTGAGTTTTTGCCGGAGTGTTTCTCCAGCGATGTACTCGGTGGCGATGAAGTGTTTGCCGGATTCCTCACCCACCTCGTGAATGACGATGATGTTGGGATGATTCAGAGCGGACGCGGCGCGTGCTTCACGCGCGAAACGTGAGACCCGCTCGGGATCGGCCGCGAACTGCGCGGGCAAGAGTTTCAAGGCGATCTCTCGATCGAGGCTAAGGTCACGCGCCAGGTAGACTTCACCCATGCCTCCGGCGCCTAACTGGGAAATGATCTCGTAGTGGGCAAGTTGCTGGCCGGTGGTTAGTGAAGGTGCTTGTGCAGACTTGTCAGCAATAGCAAAACTCTCACCTATTGGTGCTTCAAGAAAGCTACCAGCTGCAGCGAAAGAGAGGAGCAGTTGTTCAACTTCCTGCTGCAAGGCGGTATCACCACTACAGGCGTCGTTGAGAAAAGCCGTGCGAAACTCCGGCGCGCGTGCGAGTGCCGCCTGAAAGAGCTTGTCAATTTGTTGCCAGCGCTCAGCGTCCATGTTGCAGTTGCTGGTAGAGCCAAGCTTTGGCCAGATTCCAATCGCGCATTACCGTCTTGTCAGACACACCGAGGACCTGGGCGGTCTCTTCAACTGTCAGTCCGCCAAAATAGCGCAGCTCCACAATTCGACTCTTACGCTCATCCAGCTCACTTAAAACATTCAACGCATCGTCGAGGGCGACCAATTCTGCCGCGCGGTCCTGGGTGATCGTGGCCCCTTCATCGAGTGAAACTTTGACCGCGTCCCCTCCTCGCTTCACTCGATGCTTGGTTTTGGCGTGGTCAATCAGAATGCGTCGCATCATTTGTGCGGCCACGCCAAAAAAATGGGCCCGATTCTGCCACTCAACTTTGGTCTGGTCGATCAAACGCAGGTAGGCCTCGTGCACCAGCGCGGTTGGTTGTAACGAATGTCCCGCGCGCTCGCCACGCAAGTAGTGGTCGGCCATGCGCCGCAGTTCCTGGTAGACCGCAGGAATCAACTTATCCAGCGCCGCCATATCCCCGTTGCTCCAGGCAATCAGTTGTTGCGTGATTTCGTTGGGCGTAGTGGTGTCCACTGGGCAACTTAGATGCGAGGGAGAAAAAAGTTGTACGTCATGGGAGTTTTTACGCCTGTCTGTCGCGTTATTCAACGGTGAAGGTCAGATCAGTGCCGTCACGCGGTAGCGTCCGGTGCAGGTATTGGACCTCCGTGTTCCGCCGAATGAGGTTGTGTGAAGCCATCCTTTCATTCTCCCCATGCTTCAGCTTGGGGTCTGCGGGCACTTCGACTGCCGGCGAACCATTTCAATGGTTTGCCATCTTTCCAAGTGGACTTCGAAAGCCGTGCAATCGCGAACGCCGGGGAGACCATTGAAATGGTTATAGCTACCTGACGTCACCTGATCCCCACGCTAAAGCATGGTTTGAATGAGAGATTGAGTGTCTCACACGATCTACCTAGCAGAGGGAGAATGAAAGTAGAGCTCTTAACCAATCTCTATTACCGACTCGATGCCCAAGTTTGCCAGACCCGATGGAGGTGCAGATGCGAAAGTATTCAAAGCTCCTATTCATCTCGACGGCCTTTGCTTCAATTCTGCTTCCTAGGTTCATCACGCAGGCCGCGGAGCAATCGTCATTTTCCTTTGACAAGATCGTTGTTGACGCCCAGGCAGTCGAACTGCATAAGTCCAATGGAAGCGTTGCTAACGCGAAGTTTATCTCCGAAATAATCCTCTTGAGAGATGGTCGCGCCAACGGCGGGTTCGGGATCCTGGAGTCAGGCGCGACTGAAAGGCTCTCACTCTATCGAGTCACTGAAGGTAGGAAGATTGGTCCCTTCTTCGCGTTCAAGGGCCAAAGACTCACTCCCCAACCAGCCACAGAAATAACCCTGAGAGTCTATTGGCCACAGGTAGCAACTCCAACCGGCTCGGTAACGTTCTTCGTAGATGGAATAAGTCCGAACAGCAACTCTTCGAGTCTGGTGGCCAACGGTACGGTAGCCGCCGGCAGTGGGCCGATCAATCTTATCAATTCCGAATTCAGTTTCGTTACCCTCAACGCCCCGCCGCAGACTGTTGAGATCGCGTCGGCAACAGACCTGATCATTTCGCCCTTTAACAGCGCGGCGCTAATTTTCCCTACCGTAGGTCTCATCGGTTCGCTTGAGCTGACGTCACCCAGTGGGCAACTAGTGCGCTACCACTATGGCCCAGGAGTCTATAAAACGACCGACGGCGGCCAAACGTGGGCCGTCATGGCGATGGCCCAGAACAGCCTCATTCCAGAGGACGGAATCATGGTAATGGTCCGTCCTCATCCGGATCCGATCGAGCCCTGTCGCATCTACGACATCGCCGGTACCCAGGTGCCATATCTACAACATTTCGAGGCGGAGACCAGCGTGACGTCTTTCAAGATTGAACGGTAAAGAAATGATTATCCACCGATTACACAGATGTTCTTACTCATCTCGGGTGCTCGTGTTCTTCCTGGCGTTAACCTTGTCGGTCCTGTCCTTGATCCTCTCCGCCTCCGCACAGCGGCAGAAGTTCTACATTGAACCTGGTGCATCGGATGCAGGAGCGTATCACCCGCCCGTGATCCTGGTTAAGGCGGTGAAAGATCGAAACGTCTACGACACTGTAGATATTAAACAGGGCGTGGCCGGCGATATGACTTTCTATGTAAAAGTGCGGGGTTCCTGCATGGAGAAGTTTCGCACCTTAAGCGCCCACATCTATATCATCGGGAAGACCAAGCAGCGTGATCCAGATTTCGAAGCCAATAGTGATCATCGCAGCATTGGTCCTAATCACGGAGCAGACTGGGAATACCACACCTTCAGCGTGCCCTTCATCATGCCCAATCTCGATGACAATAAATCTCCCATAGATGTTTGTAATACGGAATTGCAGCGAGCGAATAGCGACGCAGCGCGCACGCGGTTGCTGGAGAGTGGGTTCAATATCGAATTTGCCCGGGCCTACACCGCACGAATAGACGTTCTTTGCGATCTGACTACGATGCGTCGCGATGAGGACTTCTCGGAATACGGCACAGCTCTTTACCCCGCCGTAGTCCGTTGTATGCCCACGAAGGCTGCGACCAAACCCGCACCTCCACGCCCGGGACGACCGATTGATTTTGACCCACCTATTGAGTCTGTGACGCTGGCGGCTGATCCACCTAACACGCAGGGTCGACAATGTCCGGTGTATGTTAACTTCAAAGGCAGAATTGCTGCCGGCGAGAAGAGTCAATACACGACGTTCAATACGAAGTATCGATTCATCGGCGATAACAACTACAAGACTGACTGGCAAAACGTTTCGATTGAAAGAGGACAACCGCGACCGGTCTATGGCCGCAGGTTTATCGAAGCGCCGGTAAGAGATCCGGGCGGCGGCTTCAAAACACCAGGCGGTTCCGTAAAGATTCCGGTGTACCAGGGATGGATGATGCTCGAAGTGATGCTGCCGGATGGCACAAAACGATCAGAGCGGGCTAACTTTTCGGTGGACTGCAATGTTCAACCGAGAATTCGGCCGAAGTAGTACTTACAAGAAAGCTCGCGGGGTTGAGACTAGCGCTTCTCCCAGCCCTCCCGACTAAGCACTTCAATCTTTCCCAAACTTCCCTTCTCAAATTCTGTGTTCAGTCCGGGCAGATCTTTTGCCAACCAATCGTCAAAGCTTTTGACTACATCCGCTAACTCACGAGCAATCGCGTCTGCGCGTGCTACCTGCGTTTGTGAGGGCCGACCCTCATAGTTGTTTACGTTGCCATAGAGGTCCGCCAGATTCTCACGCAAACGTTCCTCACCAGTAATAGCGCCGCCTTCCTTCGTGGCCACGATCTTTTTGCGCAACTCTTCGACTCTGTTTTGGGCTTCGCGCAACCGCGGCCACAGTGGATCATTAGCGGCCAGTTTTTGCGCTCGTTGCTCCAACCCAGACCGCACACCATTGATTTTATCGACGGCAAATGTCATGTCGCCCAGCAGGTTGTAGAGCTTCATCGCCAGGTCAAACTGCGCCTTGCGATCCTCAGCCGTATGTTTGACTCGCGGATCACCAGTGACGGCTAACTGCGTTGTGTAGACGTTCTTACCCTTCGTCATTTTTACCGTGTACGCGCCCGGCAAGACTCTCGGCCCAGTTGAGGCGCTGAAGGCAGCGCTAGCCGCTGTAGGAACGCGCGGCGCTTTCATACGCATCGACCAGCTGGCGCGATTGAGCCCGCGCCGTTTGCTACTCGGGACTGTGGCTACGAGTTTGCCGCTCTGATCGAGCACCTCAATCTTTAAATCCCCGAAGATGTGACGCTTTTGCTGGTAGTAGGTGATTACGGCTTCGTCGGTCGGATTGGGACCGGAGAAGCTGGCATCGCCATTCACCCAACCGCCAAAGGCAGGCACCCGCTGCGTCGTCGGCCGCACTTCGATAAATGCCGCCTCCTGCGAAAGGACTTCAGGTGTCAGTGAACGCAATGGGGTAATGTCGTCGATGATCCAGATACCTCTGCCGTGCGTGGCAATTATTAGATCCTTGTCGCGGGGATGAATCGCAAGATCGCGCACAGCAACATTCGGTAGATCACCTCCCTTGTACTGGGCCCATTGCTTACCGCTATCCAGGGAAACCCATAAACCGAGTTCTGTGCCAACAAACAAGAGCTCTTTGTTGACAATGTCTTCCTTAATTACGTGAGCATAACCCTGGACCTCAGTGGCTGGTCCAATCAGTTGCGTCCACGTGTTGCCAAAATCAGTTGTCTTGTAGACATAAGGACGCATGTCGCCAAACGTGTGCAGGTCGAAGGTGGCAAACGCGGTGCCGGGATCAAAGTGACCTGCTTCGATCGACGTAACCCAGGCATTCTTCGGCAACCCTTTGATGTTGCTAGTCAAATTCTTCCAACTCTTGCCACCGTCGCGCGTCAGTTGCACATTGCCGTCGTCCGTGCCCACCCAGATCATGTTCGCGTCTTTCGGTG
>DATFRK010000277.1:0-3134 GCA_035263325.1 Pyrinomonadaceae bacterium
CAACACTCAGATTGGACCTTCGAATCGTCACCCATGGCCTTCAAGCGCAAGTTCCGCATATTCGGCTATAACGCTCCTTCGCAGTACATGGAAGGAGTCGAAACGCCCGCAGCCTCGGGTAATTTCATTTGGACCCGTAGAACCTTCACGAGTTATGCGTATGCACCTGCCGGCAACGTTCTCGAGTTGGATTCAAAGTACGAGGAGATCTCGGTTGGCTCTCAATTGCTGATTTCGCAACCCGGTGCGCAACAACTCGCAACTGTGATCGCCGTCAGTCAGGGTCAGGCAACATTTCTCGCGCCCGGCGCCAGCACCACACCGGTCCAGGATACTGTCACCCGGCTAACCGTCTCCATAGCGCCAGCGATCACGGACCGGCGCAACACGGTCATCTACGAAATCAAGAGTACGCCAATTCGGTTTTGGGGCTATCGCTATCCGGAGAAGATAAGCGCGGGACAAGCGCTGGTCCCAGCGGTGCGAATCGACGCCGAAACTGTTGAAATCGGAAGGACACTCGAGAACAAAGCTTTCAAGCCCGGGACTCAACTTCCGCTCAAGTCTATTGAGGCCGGACGAAAGGTGATTCTGCGGGATGCGAACCACGAACCGGTGCTGGCTAAAGTGACGAGCGTCGCTTCGCTCGGTCTGGATGTGTCTTTTCAAACCACTCCTGATGACCTTACTACCGCAGTTGAATTGCTGTTAACTCCGGAACAGTCTGAACAGTTGAGCGGCCTCCGATCGGCGCCACTCCCTGCGACCTTCACACTCACCAGCAGCAAGCGGGAGTTGAGCGTGACGATCGGCGACCTGCCGGCGCGAACGATCACGTTAGCTGTAGCGCCGACAAATGTTACTTCCGCCGCGACACAGCTAGGGAACGCCCTTACGTCATCGTTGCCGATCGTCCCGGAGTTCGCCCAGGCGATCGTGCGTCAAGCCCGCAATAGCGTGATTGTCTTTCCGGGAGTTAATGGCTTGCCAATATCGTTTGGTCCAACTCCCGACGATCCCACTACTGCCGCCGAGTTGGGTTTAGTTGCGCCGGGCGCATTCAGAATTGATGCCCTGCTTTCAGGCGAGCTGTCACCTTTTCCGACGATCACCAGTCCCCTGAGGGAGCTGCTGGTTACGATTGGGCCGATTGGCCCCCGCAAGGTAAGCCTTGGTCCGGTGTTCGATTTGCTCAGCGCAATAGGTGAATTGGAGTTTGCGATTTCAGACGCTGATCCTTCGCCAGCGTTCGACCGGGTTTTGGTTAGAGCTGCGCCGGGGACACAACGAATTCTGATCGTCCCCGGCACGGGCGAATCGTCGATCAGAGACTTTCTTGCGCTCACGCTGCAACCGGAGACATCGCTTCTTCTGGACGCCAATACCTCAGTGTTCCTTGGAAATGTGGCGTTTGCCAGCCATGGCGAAAAGGTCAGTGACGAAGCGTTGGGAGACGGCGATGCTTCAGTGGCCTTTCAGAAATTTGAGCTACAGAAAAGTCCACTGACGTACGTTCCCGCCGCCGGCCCAGGCGGCACCGACTCATCGCTTGATGTGTTTGTTAACGATGTTTTGTGGTCCGAGGTACCTAGCCTTTTTGGCCATAGCCCGACTGACCAGGTCTACACTACGCGACTCGCGGATGATGGCAAGGTCACGGTCGGTTTCGGTGACGGGCGCGCCGGCGCGCGATTACCCTCCGGACTCGGAAACGTTGTTGCTGACTATCGGCAGGGGTCCGGCCTGGCTGGACGTGTGATAGCGGGCGCGCTGAGAAATCCACTTGACCTTCCCGTCGGGCTCAAGTCAGCAAGCAATCCTTTTCCTGCCACCGGCGGTGCCGATCCCGAGTCGATTGCCCAAGCGCGCGAGAATGCGCCGACGACGGTGCGCACTTTCGGCCGCGCTGTTTCGCTGCGTGACTTTGAAGATTTGGTTCGCGCTTCCGGCGAAGTTGCGAAAGCGTTGGCGACCTGGGTCTGGAATCGCGAAGCGCGCGCAGTACATCTGACAATTGCCGCACAAGGCGGCCAGCTTTTCATTCCAACCGATCTGGCCCGCATCTATGCCAGTCTAACCTCGCAGAGAGATCCGAATCACGCTTTGTTCATCGACAACTACAGCGAAGTGCCTGTGGTGGTGACAGCCACGGTGCGTGTCCTGTCGAACTACGTGGCCAGCAAAGTCGGTGCTGCGGCGCGGCAGTCGCTCCTTTCGGCGCTGTCATTCGATTCATTACGGTTTGGCCAGCCCGTTTCACTTAGTGACATTTATGCAGTGTTGCAGCAAGTCGAGGGAGTAAGTTCAGTCGACATAGACCAGTTTCAATTCAAGGATCAGTCAGCAGCATTTCTCGTAGCGCGTGGCGCCACCTCTGCTCCCGTGCAGCGAAGGCTGCGAATTTTTTCTGCCCGTCCCAATACGGTTCCGATGCCTCCCGCCTTGCCGGCGGAACTCGCAACTGTCGAGGCTCCGGCAGACGACATCAAGATCGTCACCTCGGGCGGGCTGCCAGATTGATACAGGGAAATGAGTAACGGTAACGGCGACAAAGATCGGCTCTTCAATCTCATGCCCGTGGTCTACCGCGAGCGTGACGAGCAAGAGGGATTTCCGCTGCGTGATCTCCTGGGTCTCGTAACGGAGCAGGCGGACATCGTCAGCGCTGACATTCAACTTCTCTGGGACAACTTCTTTATCGAGACTTGTGAGCGTTGGGCGATTCCTTACATTGGGGATCTGGTCAGCAACAATTTGCTGAACGACGCCCAGAATCTCAAAGCGCCTGATACGGCTCGAGGGTTATTCACAGATCTTAAAGGCCCGGACCTGCGACCGGCGAATGCAATTCGTACGCGGGCCGACGTAGCGAAGACGATTTACTACCGACGCCGCAAGGGCACGGTTCCGATGCTGGAAGAACTGGCGCGCGACGTTACCGGTTGGGCGTCGCATGCGGTTGAGTTCTTCGAGCTGCTGATTTGGAACCAGAACTTGAATCATTTGCGCCTGCACAGCACAGGTTGTCCGGACATACGCAGTCCTGAGGCAATCGACCGCCTCAGCACTGCATTCGAGGGAATTGATCAAGCTGACCGTGAGGCCAATCAAGCACGCGCAAATTTGAGCCATAC
>DATFRK010000278.1:0-5734 GCA_035263325.1 Pyrinomonadaceae bacterium
TGGTGCAGGCGCCGTCGGCGTTCCGCTTTGGTGCGAAGTTTACATTCTAAACCAGCACCCTTCACCAACGCCGAGCAATCACAGAGAGGCGCTGGGCCACTCGCGCCTCTCTTTTTCCCAGCCAACGCTTCTCGTTAACCAATGGAGGCCATCATGAATCAAATTGCTAACTGCACTACTCGCCTTGTGCTGACACTCTTAGTTCTGACCGGCACCACAAACGCACAATCGCGTACGGAGAAAGACGAGCCTTCGTCACCACCCGGTTATACGTTGAAAGGTACGGGCGACCAGCACGACTTCGACTACTTCGCGGGAGCCTGGACCACGCAGCAACGTCGCTTGAAGGCGCGGGGAGTGGGCAGCAACGATTGGGAAGAATTTCCGGCCACGCTTTGCATGTCTCCCTACCTCGACGGCATTGCTACTGTGGATGAACTGTACCTGCCGACTAAGGGGCGAGCGGGCCTCACTGTGCGCCTATTCAATCTGGAAAAGCACCAATGGTCGATCTATTGGGCCAGCAGCGCCACGGGAAAATTGGAACCCTCAGTAGTAGGAGGCTTTTCAGGGAATCATGGCGAATTCTATGGCGAAGACGAGGACAACGGTAAACCGATAAAGGTACGCTACCGGTGGAACAAGATTGATCGTGATCACGCTCGCTGGGAGCAAGCTTTTTCGTACGACAACCGCGCCTGGGAAACAAACTGGACGGCCGAGTTCTGGCGGGCGGATCCGGCGAAGACTTGCGAGGGAGGTCGTCCGAAACGCTAGCTGGTATCTGGCTCACGTACTCCAGATCGTGTCAATCGCCGCCATCACTGCATCCGGTCGAGTTTGCGGAAGTTGGTGGCCCGTCTCCGGTAACACGACGAGTTTTGAGTGCTTGATCGTTTTGTGAAGCGGGTAGGCATGTTTCCTTGGGTCGAGTAAACGGTCGTCAGCTCCCGTGACGATCACCACCGGCGCCTGAATGTCGCCATAGTGTCGACTCAAAACTTTCAGACTGGCATTCAAAGTTCGTTCGTCATAGGCACAGGCCCTGATGTGATCTGGTTTCATCCACAGATCCGCGGCTTGCTCCGCGTATTCGGGTTGCACATCTTGAGGATAATAAGCATCCACCAAATTTTTCCGCACAA
Organism: Pyrinomonadaceae bacterium; assembly: GCA_035263325.1. Taxonomy (GTDB): domain Bacteria; phylum Acidobacteriota; class Blastocatellia; order Pyrinomonadales; family Pyrinomonadaceae; genus PSRF01. The sequence continues at coordinate 1,146 of DATFRK010000278.1, forward strand.
AGGCACGCCCCAGAAACGGCGTCAGCCTATTAATCACCAGCGCTCCAATAACGGGAACGTGAGGAAGAAATGACCACCACTCGACGCTGACGCTCGGGTACGCCGCCGGCGCAAGTAAGACTATCCCTGAAAGATCGCTTCCATAAGCGAGTGCCGCTGCCAGGACGAGTGAGCCACCCCAAGAGTGTCCTACCAAGACAGGCTTCTCGATGGATAATTTTCCGAGCGCCTCACGAATTATCTGGGCCTGCACCTCGACGGTAGTCTTCACCGAATCTTTTCGCTCGCTGTACCCGTGACCAGGACGGTCGATGGCTACCACATAATAAGAGTGAGCCAGGTCTGCGACGACGGCCATGGTGTAATCCTGGTATGAACCAGGATTGCCGTGGATCAAGACTACGGGCCGTCCTGCCCCTGCACTGACATAGTTAAGCTTTGTACCGTCAACCAGAACAGCCTGCCTTTGATAAGAGTAAGGACCAGCGGCAACCGGAACCTGGTTAAAACTCATTTTTCCCCTTGTACACGCTAACTAAGATTTATTTGTCAGGGCTTGAGCTGCTTCGTTGTGGGTTGTCATACGTCGCCAGGCGCGACTCATTTGGCGAGCGATCAGGTAGGATGGACCTGCGGGCACGATCGCATGGAAAAAACCGCGGAGGATTCGCGGTGGGGCAGTGGGGTTTGGCGATAAGAGGACATACTCGCTCTCCCACCAACTCGGAGCAAACTTGGTTTTGAAACGCCTCACACCTTCAAAGTTGTAGAAGATCGAGAAGCAGTCAGCTACGAAACGCATCCCTTTGGAAAGCAGAGGACTAACCTGGACGTCTTGATCGCCATCGGTGGCCAGCAGCACTGTGCCCAGGGTAGCAAGCTTGGCCCCGGCACGTTTAAAGGATTCAAGTGCTTCGACCACGAGAAGATCAGTGGTTCCATTAGGAGCGTCGCGCCGGCGCAAAATATCTTCAAGATACCAGCCCTCTCGGGCTGGTATCGGACTGGCTGCGAGAAATCCAACCAGCTTGCCGGTTGAATCCCGCGCAGTGAAATATTTTTTTAGTTCCTTGTGTTGGAAGAGATCGACTGCGAATAGCCAGCCAAATCTAACGGCACTCCTGCGAGTGTTTAGCCAACTCTTGCAGAGGCAGGTTGCTTCGCGAATCAGTCTTTCATCAACCTCGACTACTTCGGCCACACTCACGCCGGCGCGACGCGCTTGATTCACTCCCGCTCGCGCTTTCTTCGCCCGATCACCGCGAGGAGCCCAGGTTGCCAGGTCAAAATATGGGGCCGCCCCAATCCTGAGTGCTCGCAGACCCAGTCGGCTAGAGTGTTTTGCCAGCCGTTGGGTGGTTGGCATGAACGCGACTATGCGTCGTTCAGCGCGGGCTTTCCGCAGAAAACTCTCAACGACCTGCAGAAGATTTTCGCTGCTGGCGAGAGGGTCTCCTGGTACTAACCAGACTTTGCCGGACTCGTTGTAGGCGACGGACCCCTCCACTTCACGGGAGGACCAGAGACGAATTCCCGGCGCAATGCCGACCAGGGAGTGCGCGTTATAGCCGTGTAATTGATGTAACCGAAGAAGATCTACACTTGGATCTGGAAGAATCAGGGTGTGGGCCTGGCGCAGGCGGAGACGCAGGTAGCGTCCGGCAACGCCGACACCACCACCAGCAACAATCAACCAAAGATGCCGACTGAAAAAATGTAATAACACTTGGTTAAGTGCTAACTTCGTGTGCGGGCCAAAATGAGATGGCTGTCGATAAGCACTAATAGTTGAAACGGACTGGGAAGTCAAATGGAGTCGGAGCAAATGGATTATGGCATCGATTCTCCAGCCATAGTCGCTGGTCTATTCCTCGTTGGTTGTATCAGTCTTGGCGCCGCGCTGGTGCTTCACTTCTTTGCAGCGTCACATCTCGTTTGGCAACTGGCACTCGTCGCCGCAGCAGCATATTTCCTGCTCGGATCGGCTGGGATGATTCGTTATAGCAAGGTTGGCAAGCTACACATCAGGGACCAGGTCATTGAACTCATTGCCTGGCGCGGTGACGAGCTGGTCCTCGACGTCGGCTGTGGGCGTGGTCTGTTTCTGGTTGGCGCAGCACGGCGGTTGACCACTGGCAAGGCAATCGGGCTCGACCGTTGGATACGTGGAGCACTTACTGCTAACCGTGCCGCGAGTGTCCTCAACAATGCCAGGATAGAGGGCGTCGTGGATCGCGTGGTGGTCAACAACGGTGATGTGCGGCATTTACCCTTCGGCGACAACACGTTCGACGTAGTTCTTTCCAACTTCGTGGTGCATGAGGTAGACACTCCAGCAGAACGCGAGCAGATGTTGAGGGAAATTGTGAGAGTGTTGAAGCCGGGCGGGCGCCTGGCGCTGGTTGATTTCATCTTCACAGGATATTGCGTCGAGGCCTTGGGAGAAGCAGGCATCACTGACGCAAAAAGGATCCGCGCCGGATCGTTCTTTTCCTTCTGGTTCGGCGTGCTCATGAATTTCGGCCTCGTGCGCACCTATGTGGTTACCGGAAGCAAACCCGCATGAACATATGTAGCTTGCTGATTAGCGGTGTGGTAGTTGGGCTGGCAAAAACCAAAAAATTGGAAATGTTCTGTATCGGGAACTCTGAGTCCAGCCCTTACGTACAAGCTGCTTTTCGTCTATATTTAGCGCTTTTGAGGAACCCCATGGAAATAACCATTATCCATTTGACGAAAGATGAGCTGGAGGCCGGCCTGGATAACATCCGCCAGTCGCCAAAGGACGAAGGCCTGTTGGAATTGATCGTGAGACGCCCGGAAATTGAGCAGCGGGAAGTGCTGGAAGAGGGTGAACTGCACCTGGACCAGGGGCTGGTCGGAGATAACTGGACCAGCAGAAAAAGTTCAAGAACTGCCGACGGCTCGCCTCATCCGGAGATGCAACTCAACATTATGAATTCCCGGGTGGTAGCCTTGGTGGCCCAGGAGAAAGAGCGTTGGTCTCTGGCCGGTGATCAACTATTTCTCGACCTGGATCTGAGTAAGAACAATCTACCGGCCGGTACCCGACTGTCGCTAGGAACGGCGATCATTGAAGTGACTGCACCGCCGCACACCGGCTGCCACAAGTTTGTTTCTCGCTTTGGCATTGAGGCGATGAAGTTTGTCAATTCTCCAGTCGGCATGGAGCTTTGTCTGCGAGGCATCAACGCTCGGGTGATTCAAAGCGGCGTGATCAAGGTCGGTCAAGTCGCAAAGAAGATCCAATAGAGCACCAGCGGGATCCGGAAGATACCACCGGCTTCAGCCGGTGGACTCTCAATTTCAACCTACCAAACGTTTCCATTTGCTGAGATACCACTGACTTTAGTCAGTGGAGCTTCAATTTCTGCCTAAGAGGATTCAGTCAGCGTGCGCTTCCGTAGGTGGAAATTGAAGGACCACCGGCTAAAGCCCGGTGGTATCTGAGCAATGCGAGTTTCCTCTATGTAGGTGGAACCTGAAGCTCCACCGGCTAAAGCCCGGTGGTATCACTACCGAGACGTAGACTGAACTACCTCACTCGCAGCAGCACCACTCCATGTCCGGGCACCGTAACCGACGACTCGGCATCCGCCGCAGCCACATCCTGACGCAGCCACAGATCCCTAACACTCTTCTTCTTCGCCAGCCCCAGGTCCGCCCATTTCACCGTCACTTTTGCTTCTTCCTTGGCACGATTGAAAACTGCGACGGCCGTGGCCTCTGCCGCTAGAGGTCGTGTCCAGATCTCCTGGTCGCCAGACTTCCACACTTGTTTGCCTTGTTGTCCCAACTTGTCTTGATCGATTGCGATCACTTCTCGATTGGTGAGAATGGCCAACGTCTCGGGAGTCATGTTTCGCAGATCATTCCCGGCCAACAGCGGCGCTGCGAGCATGGCCCAGAGACTCATATGAGTCTTATATTCCGTGTCACTCATCCCTCCATTGCCGATTTCCAACATGTCCGGATCATTCCAGTGACCAACCTTGGCCCAGGGAGCCAGATCATTCTGACGAAAGCCAATGCCGGACATCGAATCCCACGTATCGCGAATGTCTCCGGTAGTGCGCCAGAGGTTACCGCCAACATCCGCGCCCCATTTCCAGACATCCAGGCGCCCATACTGACAAAGACTGTAGACGATCGGCCGACCGGTCTTTAGCAGCGCATCTCCCATTTTTTGATAAATCCCGGGCATCTCTTCGTCGGTGTAAAGCGTGCGCGCCCCACACCAGTCGTACTTCAAGTAATCAATACCCCAGGCGGCATAGGTACGAGCGTCCTGTTCCTCGTGTGCATATGAACCTTCATAGCCGGCACACGTGTTTGGCCCGGGTGACGAGTAAATGCCCAACTTCAGTCCTTTGCTGTGGACATAGTCGGCGAGTGCTTTCATGTCAGGAAACTTTTTATTGGTTTGGATGTTCCCCTGCGCGTCGCGACCGGCTTCCCAGGTATCATCGATGTTGATGTAAACATAACCAGCCTCTTTCATACCGCTCGAGGCCATCGCATCCGCAATCGTACGCACGGTAGCGTCATCAACTCTGCCGGCAAACTTA
>DATFRK010000279.1:0-15775 GCA_035263325.1 Pyrinomonadaceae bacterium
CAAGCACGCCGGCGAATTGCCCGATGCCAAACTGCTGTTGCGGATGTATCGCACGATGTATATGTCGCGCCGGCTTGATGATAAGGAGATTCAACTCAAGGGACAGAACAGGATCTTCTTCCAGATTAGTGGCGCCGGGCATGAGGCGGTCCTGGTGGCTGCGGGTGTTGTGCTGCGACCAAGTTACGATTGGTTCTACCCTTACTACCGCGATCGAGCGCTCTGTCTCCAGCTCGGGATGACGGCCTACGAACAACTCCTGGCCTCCGTTGGCTCTGCTGAAGATCCCGCGTCGCATGGCCGGCAAATGCCCTCGCATTGGGGTCACCGGAAGCTGAACATCGTTTCCCAGTCCTCGCCAACTGGTACTCAATTGCTGCAGGCAGTTGGCTCCGCGGAAGCTACTTATCGCATCAACCTGGTTGACGAGCTCAAACAACGATTTAAGGATTTTCACGACGATGAAATTACCTACGTCTCCCTGGGAGACGGGACGAGCAGTGAAGGTGAGTTCTGGGAGGCGTTGAATACCGCTTCCAATCTCAAGCTGCCGGTGCTGTTCTTGCTCGAGGACAATGGATACGCGATCAGCGTGCCCGTGGAAGTGCAAACTGCCGGGGGCAGTGCGTCGAAGCTGGTCGAGAATTTTCCGTCACTTTACGTGCAACGTTGTGACGGGACTGACCCGATCGAATCGCTTGAGACCATGAGCCGGGCCGTGGCGTATTGCCGTGAACGCCAGGGACCTGCTTTGGTCCACGCCAAAGTTATTCGACCCTACTCACATTCGCTATCAGACGATGAAAAGTTGTATCGACCTAGTGAGGAACGAGCCAGCGATGCTGAACGCGATCCGGTAAAGCGATTCGGCGGGTTGTTAATCGAGGAAGGAATCATCGATCAAGCAGGGTTACAGCAGATCAAGGACGAAGTTGACCGAGAAGTAGCGGAAGCTGCGGACCAGGCACTCGCGGCCCCGCAGCCTGCACCTGAATCAGCCACCAGCTACGTTTTCTCACCCGATGTTGATCCCACATCGCCGGAATTTGACAACGAGGCAGACGCGCAACTCTCGGGCAATCCGGGGACGATGGTCGATCTGATCAATCGTTGCCTGCATACAGAGATGGCTCGCGACCCCAGAATCTTCGTCTTTGGCGAAGACGTGGCTGACTGTTCTCGTGAGCAATACCTCGATGGCGTTAAAGGCAAAGGCGGCGTCTTCAAAGTCACTGCCAATCTGCAGCGCAAGTTTGGCAGTGCGCGAGTCTACAATTCACCGTTGGCCGAGGCGAACATTGTCGGGCGCGGGATCGGAATGGCAACCCGCGGTTTGAAACCGGTAGTAGAGATTCAGTTTTTTGATTACATCTGGCCGGCGATGCACCAGATCAGAAATGAGCTGGCCTTGATGCGTTGGCGTTCAGGTGGTGAATGGAAGGCCCCGTTGGTGATTCGCGTGCCCGTGGGTGGTTATCTCAAGGGGGGCGCCGTTTACCATTCGCAATCAGGCGTCTCCACTTTCACCCAAATTCCCGGACTCCGCGTGATCTATCCGTCTCATGCCCTGGATGCCAACGGTCTGTTGCGCACGTCGATTCGTTGTGACGATCCGGTATTGTTTCTCGAACACAAGCATCTCTATCGCCAGGCTTACAATAAGTCTCAATATCCGCCTGACGACTTCATGATTCCCTTCGGCAAAGCAAAGACCGTTCGCGAGGGAACAGACATCTCGATCATTACTTACGGTGCCCTGGTCCAGCGCTCGCTGGTCGCTGCCAAGCAAGTTGCGCAGGCGGGAATATCGGTGGAGATCATTGACCTCCGCAGTCTGGTTCCCTACGACTGGGAGGCGATCGTCAGATCAGTCTCGAAGACAAACCGCGTGATCGTTGCTCATGAGGACCCACAATCTTTCGGCTATGGTGCTGAGATTGCCGCCCGCATCTCTGGTGAATTGTTCGAGCAGCTTGATGCCCCGGTCCGGCGCGTCTGCGCGCTTGATACATTTGTCGGCTACGCGCCAACACTGGAGGACGCAATCCTCCCGCAGGTGCCGGATGTTGCCCGGGCGATCACGGAGTTGCACTCCTACTAAAGCGCGGCCGCAAACTTCCAAAAAACTCGTCCCGCGTTGACTTGATCCGTCGCGCCCGGTAATTGATGCTCACCACACTCGCGATAACCAATTACCGGTCGTTACGAAATCTCATCGTTCCGCTTCAGCGGCTGAACCTGATAACTGGTCCCAATGGCAGCGGCAAGTCGAATGTCTACCGGGCGCTAAGACTCCTGGCGGAGACTGCCCAGGGAGGAGTGATTCCTTCACTTGCTCGCGAGGGAGGTTTGCCCTCGACTCTTTGGGCTGGTCCGGAAAAGATCGCGCGCTCTGTGAGGCGTGGCGAACATGCAGTTGAAGGCACCAGGAAAAAAGAGCGCGTGAACCTGCGCCTGGGATTTGCAGGAGAGGAGTTTGGTTATGCGATCGACCTCGGGTTGCCAGCTCCCAGCAGGTCCGCTTTTTCTCTCGATCCGGAAATCAAAACCGAAACAATCTGGGCAGGCCCGGTGCTCCGGCCCGCGGCCGTCTTAGTTGAACGACATGCTTCAGTCGTGCGGTCAAAAAACGCCGAAGGGGATTGGGACATACTCGCGTACCAGCTCTCAAGTTTCGATAGCATGATGACGCAACTTGCGGATCCCAAAAACGCCCCTGAGATGCTGCGTCTGCGTGAACAAATTCGCTCCTGGCGCTTCTACGATCACTTCCGCACTGACGTCGACGCGCCGGCCCGCCTGCCACAGATCGGCACGCACACTCCCATACTTAGTAACGACGGATCAGATCTGGCCGCCGCCCTGCAAACGATTCGAGAGATTGGCGACAGTGCAGAACTTGATCACGCGGTCGATGATGCCTTTCCCAAGGCAACGATTTCGGTCATGAATAGTGAAGGTCGCTTTGAAATTGCCATGCATCAACACGGACTGTTGCGCCCGCTAAAGGCGGCGGAACTATCCGATGGCACGCTTCGCTACTTGCTGTGGATTGCTGCCCTGCTAACTCCGCGGCCGCCGGAACTGTTGGTGTTGAATGAACCAGAAACGAGTTTACATCCCGATCTCTTACCCGCGTTGGGCCGATTGATCGCGAGTGCAGCAGAACGATCACAGGTACTAGTTGTTACTCATGCGGCGAAGTTGATCAGTGCCTTGACCAAGCGGGCGGAATGCAATTCGGTAACGCTCGAAAAGGATTTCGGGGAAACAAGAATGGTGGGCGCTGATAGGCTGGATCTACCTCTGTGGCGTTGGCCATCACGTTAAGCCGACATGCACGTTAATCCACCACTCGTGTATTGTTCTGTTTCGCCAGTCCCTCGTTTTTCCTTGGTTTTTGCCCGCTCCAGAGCCTTCCGCTACATCTGCAAGTTGGCATAAAGGTTGCCCGTTTTCTCAGTAGCCCGTTTAGCGTCTTCCTGGCGTTGACCCCCCGTGGCTGGGCAGTTAATCGCGATTAAGGAAACAAGGAGGTAGAAAATGAGGAATAGCGCTATGAGCGTCCTGTTAGCGGTCGTCCTGGGTCTGACAACCGCAGCGTTCGCTCTCGGACAAACCACGACCACCACGGTGACGAAGACTGTGCAGAATCCCGACGGCACCTACACCGTAATTGAGTATCCCGCTAAGAAAGAAGTAATGATCAATTTGAATCCAGTGACCATCACTGGCGCCAAGGGAATTGCGACCATTCTCCGTGACGACGACGGCACCCGCATTAAACTGAATCTGACTGACATTCCAGCGGATGTAACATCGATGAATCTTTACGCCGTGGACGACAGCGGCACTGTCACTCCCGTTGGTCCAATTGCCATTACCAATGGGGTCGGCACTCTATCAGCTGCTGTGCCCATGTCGAAGTTCATGCTGGTAGTTTCACCCGATGCGCAGTTGGCGACTTATAATCCGCAAACCGCCGTGTTGTTTAGAAGTGCTGTCCCTGAGGGCTTCACGGTTATTCCCGTGACCAGTGCCAGTGGGGAAACAGTCGCAGCTGTCGCAGCCCCGGTGGTCCAGGCAACAACGCCGGTGGTCCAGGCAGCAGCGCCTTACACCGTAGCGATGCTAAATATTCCTGCTTACAAGCGGGGAGACGACACCAAGATCAAGGTTGACTTTGCCGGCGCCATGACCGGAGCACGTGCGAACGTTTTCATCACGCCGCGCAAGGATGGACCAACAGAGGTCAAGATGCGTTTCCACGATTTGAAGGAAGCACCTGCGGGACAGTCGTTCATTCTGTGGGCCGTATCGCCTGACAATAAGTTTGTCAAACTAGGCCAGGTTGTGAACACAGCGGGTCGTAACGAAGCTGAGATCAAGTCGGAAACCGCTTTACGCGACTTTGGTCTGTTGGTGACGATGGAAGGCCCGGCGGTGATGACTCCGGTTGGACCGGCGGTGGGCATTATTCACATCGTGCCATAGCTCACATCAAACTTAATTCCAAGCTAGTCATGGAAAAGGCCGCTCAACCGAGCGGCCTTTTTTGTTATGAATATGCTTGTTGAGAGCCTATGGTTGCAGGCTGCCGAATATGCTGCTCCCGGGGGTCAAAAGACTCGGCGAGCGCGACCCTCTGTCCTACGGAATCGGAAAGCGTGGCAAATCATACAAATTGCTATTCAACCCGACCCTTGTTGCGCTAATATAGCGGGGCTGAAGTTCCAGGGCCGCTTCAGTTGTCGCACTCCCGACCGAATTATTGAGTATTTCCCGGCCGCCGATAAGCCCAGTCCTCGGTCTGAATTCTCACTAACCCCTTTTAGATTTTAGCGAGCACGAAAAAATGAGAATAATCCCCCGTTGTCTTCCCCTTTTATTGCTGATCATTACTGCCCAGGTAGCCCTCTCCCAGGACAACCTTCTTCCTGAACTGGTGCGACGCGTCAAACCCTCAGTGGTTGCCATCGCCACCTACGACGCCACCGGCGAACCCCTGATGACAGGAAGCGGTTTTTTTGTTGGCCCCGGTCAGGTCGTCACTAATCTGCATGTAGTTCGCGGCGCTACCCGGGCCGAAATAAAGACCCTGGACGGCAAAGGAAAAGTCTACCCGGTTACCGGCGCATTGGACGTTGATGAGGAAGGAGATCTGGCGCTACTGGGCGTGGATATGCCTCTCGAACGGGCCCGCGCCAGTGAAATGGCCGAGGCGCTGCCAGACGAAGGCGAAAGAATTTTTGTCATCGGTAACCCACTAAAGCTTGAAGGTTCGGTCAGCGACGGCATCGTCTCCGCAGTGCGCGAAGTGCCGAACCTTGGTCGGATTATTCAGATCACTGCGCCAATTTCACACGGTAACAGTGGTAGCCCGGTGTTTAATCTGCATGGCCAGGTCCTGGGCGTGGTGACTGTGAAAGTGACCAATGGCCAGAACATCAATCTGGCAATTGCCTCCGCGAGGGTGAGCCAACTGCATGGCGAAACACTGCGACCACTCAAAGACCTGCCGACAAAGTCCAGGTCGGACCTGGCCGAGTCACTTTACCGGACCGGCCTCGAGTCGTTGTGGCTGGGCAATTATGACAATGCGGTCGGCTATTTTGAGAATGCGGTCAACAAGAACCCCCGACGCGCTGAGGCGTGGTTGCAGGTGGGCTACTGCAAAGTAAAGCAGGGAAAGAATGGCGAAGCGATTCGTGCCTACCAGCGGGCGTTGCAACTCAAACCTGGTGACGCCGATATCCACAATAAGCTGGGTGATGCTTACTACTATGCGGGGCGCTTGCGCGAGGCCATCGACTCCTACACTGAAGCGACCCACTTAAGACCCGACTGTGCGGAGTTCTATTACAACCTGGCGACGGCGTATTTCGAGAGTGGCAATCCCAGCATGGCGACCGACGAGGCGCGCGTATTGGAGCGGCTGGACCACAAACTCTACGAAAGATATTTACGGGAGCGGATGTAGCCCGGTGAGCTACTCCGCATGCCCGGTAAAAACTACGCTGTCGACGCTCCGCGGATTGCCGAGCACGACAAACTGAATGTTCCGCATATACTTCTGCGAAACTCGCTGAATATCACCCGGCGTCACTGCCTCGAGCTTTTCGAAGAACTCGACAGAGTTGCGCCAACCGCCACCAATCAATTCGTACTGGGCTAACTCTCCTGCCTGGGCCAAGTTTGTTTCCTGTCCCAGGTAGTAGTTGGTCAAGTACTGGGCCACAACCGCCTGGATGTCGTCGACTCCTACCAGTTCAGTTTGCAGGCGCGATATTTCATTCAGCATGACGCGCACCGATTGATTTGCATCAACTGCCGTGACGTAAATGCCGCCCACGTTTGCCGCCTGGGTACGTAAGAACGCGTCCGGAGCATAGGAAAGGTTGCGCTTGACGCGCACCTCTTCGAACACACGATCGCGTAACATTGAGCTGGCGATACGCATAGCATAAATGTCAGGGGAAGTCAGCGGCGGGGCGGCGAAGAGACCCTGGACATAGTTTGTCGGCAAGTCGCGAGGGGTGACTTCTACCGACGACTTGTCAAAATTCAGCTGCGGCATCTGTTCTGGTTTGTAATTGCCCTTTGGCAGCTTGCCCAGGCTGGCAGCGACCAGGTCGCGCACGGTGGCCGCATTCAGGTCTCCCACTATAACCAGGAGTAGCCGCGAGGTTTCCATAACCTTGTCGTGATAACGACGCAGGTCGTCAACCGAGATGCGCGATACTGTATCTGCGGTGCCGGCGGTGCGGTTAAAGTATGGATGCCCGGCATAGGTGACTTTTTCCTGGAGCCGCTGCAAATAGGTGTCAGGGTCGTCTGTATCGTCTCGAAGCGACACCACCAGGCGATTTTGGATGAGCGACACATCTTCCTTGGTGAAGGATGGATGCAGCGCGACATCGGTAAACATCTGCCAGGAACGATCGAAGTATGGTCGCGTACAGGTTAATTGCAGTACGGAATAGTCGTTGTTCACGCCTGACGTGATCACCGTTCCCATCCGCGACAACTCGGTACGCATGCGATCGCGCGGAAACGCTGCGCTGGCCTCGGTTGACGCAGACATCATGAGCGCTTCAATTCCCGCATTGTCCGCGGTGATGTTTTTTGCGCCGCCACGAATGAACAATCCTGCGGCCACGGTCAAACTACCCTCACGGCGTTTCACCAGTACTTTCAGACCGTTAACATCAAACTCGCTGACCAGCGCAGCTTGCTTGGCGACCACGTTTTGCACGCTTTGCTGGTCGCGCACTTCATGTGGCTTAGTGTTCTGCTGGTGCGCATAAGTGAGCACACTGGCGCCACAGATCAGGGTCGTCACAATGAGAAAGCTTGCAACTGTGCGTTGCGCCCAACTCGTTAAGCCCTTGAGGTATTCATCAAATCTGGATGTATTCATATTCTTTCTCTGTTACCGACCCATTAGTTCTTCCGGCGTTACCTTGACTTTGCCTTGCGCCTCGCTTGACAGGAGGGCCAGGCCCACGTGCGGCTTGCCCTGAATGTAAGTGGTGACGTAACGGTTGATGTCCGCGCGCGAGGTGGCTCGCAGTCTTCCCAGGTAACCCCGGAAGTAGTCGAGCCCCGTTGAGGCCCACCAAAAGCTCAGCGTGTGCGTATACTCACTGGCCTTTTCTCGCGAGTAGAGATCATCGGCTTCGAGGAGCGCCTTGGCACTCTCGAGCTGATCGTCAGTGAAGTAGTCTTTGTCGTTGAAGTGGGCCACCTCTTCATAGAGCGCTTTGATTGCTGCGTGTGCTTTGTCTGGAGTCGTCTGGGCAATCAACTGAATTGGGCCAACATTCCGCTGCGTGTAGTAGCTGAGGTCAGCTCCGGTGACCAGGCCGGTGTCCACGAGGTTCCGCTGAAAGCGTGAATTAGGCTGGCGCAAGATGAAAGAAAACACGTCCGCAGCGTAGGTAGAAGCATTATCTTTACCTATTGATGGACCTTGCCAGCCAATGCTGATGATTACGTTCTGTACCGGCTGCTCCAGGATCACAGCTTCACTCTTGGGCAGCGGCGGATGTTCAACCAGGGGAAATTCAACGAAGGGATCCTTAGCGCGCTTGGGCCAGTCGCCGTAAAACTCCTGGGCCATCTTAAACACATCGTCAGCATAAACATCGCCGGTTACCACGAGTGCGGAATTGTTGGGCACGTAATAACGTTGCTGAATCAAACGCATCATCGCGGTAGTTGCGGAAGAAACAGTTTCCCGGCTGCCGATGGGGTTCTTGCGGCTGGTGTATTGAAAGAAGAGTCGCTTGTTCATTTCCTGACTTAGCGGAAAGAACGGGTTTGATTCGTTCCGATCGATCTCACCAATCACGACTTCCTTTTCCCTGGCAAACTCATTTTCGTCGAACAAAGGATAGCGGGCCGCGTCCTTCATAAACTGCATGGCCGTGCGCAAATTGGGACTGGTCGTGGTGAAGTAGTAGTTGACTACTTCTTCGCGCGTACTGCCGTTATAGGCGATACCCATTTGGCCAATCGTACGCAGGTAGGCCTCCTGGTTCGCAATGGCCCGGTTCGCTTTAAAGAACATGTGCTCGTACAAGTGTGAAAGGCCATTCAGCTCGGGTGGTTCAGTGTAAGAGCCATTCTTGACCGCCAGTTCAATGGAAACCAACGGGACGGAGTGGTCTTCCATCACAATGATTTCCAGTCCGTTCGGCAGAATCTGACTGGCAAGTTTGGCCTCCGGTAAACGAACCGTGGCGGCCGCCGTCGCTGAAGGCTGAACCGTTGAGCGTTGCGCTGCTTTCTGTGCTCCGAGGCCCAGGTTAGGCATCAGCAGGGAAAACAGCAGCGAGAGAATTAAGAGACTACGTTTCACTGAAAACTCCATTTTGCGTGACATTTTTTCTCACAGTACGGCGTACGCGCTGTTGCGACCAGGTCGTTACCCGCGCTGTACTGCGTTTGCCTTCGATGGTTGCCAGCGGTCAATAGATGTCAACCGGCGTAGGATTCGTCCTGTTCAATCTTCGATAGCACCCAATCAAACTCTCCCGAGGTTATCTTGCCGCCGCAGAATTCACAAATCCCACTGGCATTTACTTTGAGCGGCGAACCGCAATTTGGGCAATTGAGGTCACTCTTGGCCGCGGTTGACTTAGCGTTGCGGTTGCGGATGAAAGTCCAATACTCGCTCCAACGCCGCGGATTACTTCTGGAACCGGAGACTACTTTCCCGGATCCGTCCATGGTGTAATCCAGACCCTGGGCCCAAATCCTCAAGGTGATAGCCTGGTAGAAAGCATCCTCCAGTATTTTTACGGGCTGCAACTGCGTAATCGCGCAGTTTTCGATCACATTGCGGAGATGCTGGCGGCGATAGGCATCAATCCAGTACTGGTGCATCTGGAAGAGATTGTCTGTTTCGTGCGGTCGGGCCCGGTCCCAATTCAGCGCGGACCAAGCTGCCTGCAGTTCATCAAAAATGAGGCGAGCTCGGGCTTCAAACTCACCCCACGAGAATTGTGGATTGTTGCGCTCAAAGTCGGCGCGAACTGCTTCAAAGTTTGCTTGTACCACGCTCGGGTAATTTGTGCCGACTTCCTGAACGTCGGATGTTAGCACGGGTCCACGAGCGTCACTTCCGACCACCGAAATATTACGGACGTACCATTGAAACTCGCCGCTATCGATCTTTGTGCCGCAGAAGGCACACGCCCCAACCGTGTCCTTTTGAAGCGGCGCACCGCAGCGAGGACAATGGAGCGCGGTTGCCTGAGCGGGAGGCGGTGAGAGTAGATCTCGCTTGCGCTCGAGTATCCAACGCTCTTGCACGTAGTAAGTCATTTCGGCTGCAGAGCCGCTGTTGCGCGCCGTCACTTCAGTGTAGTTTGCTTCAAACTCCAGGGTTACGAAGACGAGCGGAGTGTCCAGGTTATAGATCTGCGAAACAGCCATCGAACCCACGATGATGCCTTTAACTTCACGAAGTCCCGCAGAGTTGCGCTGTAGTAAAGATTTGCGGGCTTCCTCGCTCAAGTAAGGAGAAAAGAGATCGAGTGCTTCAGCGCCTCTGCCGCGCGCTTCATGAGCTTTGCCATAGAGGGCGTAACAAAAGTCGGTGAATACGATCTCGGAGAAGTTCGGATCAAACTTTCGCAGCCGATCAAAATCGCGGCCCACGGTGACTGGTCTAGCGTTGGCGACGAGCTCATTAACTTGCGGAGCCAGAGAGGAGAAACCTTCCGCGACCATGCGGCGTCCGCGGGCAAAGTAGAAGACGATACCGCCGATGACAATAAGATCCAGCGGAATTCCGATTATCGGGTACTCGATAGTCAAATAGAGCAAGAAGCGAAACAGTTCAACGATCAACCACAGCAGCGCACCCCCTCCGCCACCGCCACTGCCCCCGCTATGACTGCCCCCGCCACCTCCGCCTCCATACGAATGGCCGCCTCCGACCCGGGCAAACACTTCTGTAGCTAGCAAAGCCACGCCTAAGAAAATGGGAGCCATTAGAGCCAGGCGCCAGATTGTGTGGATGCGAAGGTTCTTTTTCATTAGAGCTCGAAGCGCGGCATGTCAGGTAATTCGTTGGGGTTCTCACCGGTAGCGGGTACGTTGACGGCAAGGAGTTTCCCGAATCGGAGTAGTGCCGCTTGAAAGTCCTCGGGGTTTGGTTTTCGACCCACCGCATACATTTCGTTTAACTCACGATTCCAATCCTGGGCTGGTACTTTCTTCAATACGCCACGATCGGCAATCAGCTCCAGCTTGCGTTCCAGCAACGAGAGATAGATGAGCAGACCCATCTCTGCGTTTGTATTGGCAATCCCAGCCTCGTAAAACATAGCCGCAGCGGCAGTGCGAACTATCTGGGAACGGAACTTCTCGCGAGTGAAAATCCGCCTCACGAAGTTGCTGCGTGACGAAATGAATGCGCCGCCCACAAAAAAGATAATAAGGTCGAGCGGCACCCAGTACATGTGAAAGTCGAAGGGAGAAAAGAGCAGAAACGAGAGCACCAGGAGAGCCAGCAGAAAGCCAAAGAGGTAGTCTGCCTGGGCGTAGCTGCCCGAGACTCGTCTGACAACGATTACAAGTTCGGCATCAGTGGAGTTCTCAATTTCCTTAACGCACTGAGCAATCGTCTGGCAGGTGTTGTTGTCGAAGCGGGGTTGACTCATCTTGGGGAACGAAGTGGTTGGCAGATCTTAGGCGACGTTATTTGCTGACTCATCTTTGGGAGCGAACCGGAGGTGAATGCGGGCAAGAAAATCTTCAAACCGTAACTATCTTGGCATGGCGGGCAGTTTTGCGGCAAGTTCTGCGGTTGGTACTTTGGTACTTTGTGCCTGGTTCTTTGGATTGAGTGCCCGCAAAAAGCACAAAGTGCAAAAGTACAAAGTACGACTAGCTAGCGCTTCCCCACCAGCGCCTTCGCTTTTTGCCGCATGAGAGTGCGATAAGGCGCCGCATCAGTACCCGCAGCATTGGCGAGCCAGGTGATCCGTGGTGTGCCACTAGCATTGGTCTCGCCGCTCATCCTCATTGTGAAGGTTCGACGATCGTTCGGCACGAATAGGACCAACTGTCTTTGGGTGCGATTGTCTTTGGCGTCGCGCCCGCTAAAGAGTACGTCCGGGTAGCCATCCTCTTCGGCATCGACTATTTCAGAACTCCAGAGGGCGCCACGAAAGCCGAGGAGATCAAGTGGTCCCTGGGCGACCACCCGGTATCGATTATTTCGCTTCTCCAACGCGAAGTAGGTAGTCTTACCCACCTTGCGCTCATTGTTTACTGCCACGATAGCTGGACCACCGTCAGTATCAACGATCTGCACCGCGCCCAATGTACCTTGAGCAAACCGCGCGGCAATTTTGCGAGCCTGGGCGAGAGTGAGTCTATCGGGTTTCGCCCTTTCCTCGGATCCGCCAGGCAGGGAACGCACCGGCGCATCACCATGGTATGCAGCGGGAGTCCATTGCACCTGAGGACTGGATGACATCGTCGCGTTTGTGACCATCTCTGGTTTCAATTGCGAGGCGGTCTCGCCTGTATAACCCCACGCCAGCAACGCGCCAAACATGACGACCAGGGTCAACGGGGCGCCCACTCGAAAGACGACGCTTCGGCCAGGGCTGAGCGCGGCCACTGTTGAGGACAGGGGTTCGATGTCGGGCAAGGTGCGGTCTGGCTGCGAAAGACTCCGTTCGAGGAGGAGCTTTGCCAGCGCGGCGGTGCGCGGTCGATCCTCCGGTCGCTTGGCGAGCAATGTATGGACCGCCAGCGCCAGTGAGCGGGGAACATCCTGCCGCAACCGTGGCAGCGGCGGTGGTGAAGCCGTCGCTTGTTTTACCAGGAGGGCCGATTGAAGCGGATCGACAAAAGGTGGACGACCCGCGAGCATCTCGTACAACAAGACACCCAAACTATAAAGATCGCTACGAGCTCCGACTCGTTGGCCCAGGCACTGTTCCGGTGACATATACCGCGGCGTGCCAACCAGCTTTCCTGAACCGGTGCTGGCGTGAGTGGCGGTCGACTCCGCTGATGAAGCCAGCACTTTCGCGACGCCAAAATCCAAGACGCAGACGCCGCGTTCGTTCAGCATGATGTTTGACGGTTTGAGGTCGCGATGAATGATCCCGAGGCGATGGGCTTCCTCAAGCACATCACAAACTTGCGTGGCGATGCGCACGGCCTGTTCGAATGAGAAGCGACCTTGCTGAGCGAGAGCCTCCGAAAGAGTTTCGCCTTCAACAAACTCCATGATGATGAAGTGTCGTCCATCCGGAAGACTGCCGGCGTCGAAAATCATCGCGGCGTGGGGATGCCGCAGCTTAGCCATCGTCCGGGCTTCCCGCAGAAAGCGCTCGGCAACCTCGCTATCACCCGCAAACTCACTCTTGATGATCTTAACTGCGACCGGACGTTCCAGGCCAAGGTGCGTGGCGCGATATACAGTGCCCATCCCGCCAGTGCCGATTTTGCGCTCGATCCGAAATCTGCCAGCGATAAATTGAGGGACATCCATACCTGACCTTCTCTCGGGTTAAAAAGGTCGCTCGGAACGAATACGAACTGGTTCGAGGAGATACGTCGGTCCGTGCGGCAAAAGACCTGGGCCTTAACTTGTTATTGCGTTGGGGGAGAGACTCGAGTTCGATTGTGCTCGATGGCCGGTAAGTTTAGCACTTTGGCAAGCCGGAGAATAGAGGGAAAAGGGAAGGATGAAGGATGAAGGCGGAAGGATGAAAGCAGTAAGCAGAAGGCAGAAGCAGGTCGCCTACTCAACGGTTACCTGCACCTGCCTGCTGCGCCTGCTCCTATCCTTTGCCTACTGCCTTATCCAGCCCCGGATGGGAGCCTTCGACGTTCGGAATCCAGAATACCTGGCCATTGAGCTCCACACTCTTGAGACCATTTTTCGGCAGGTCCTTTTCTTTAAGGCCGAGAAAAGTAAAGTGCGGCAGGTCGCTCAAAACGGTTTGAAACCACCCATGTTTGCCCATAATTTCGCGTATTCTGGGGTTCTCGAACTCGTTTACGTCATAGGCCAACATGGCTATGTGCTGCGATGTTCCCGGGGCGGCGATCGAGTAGAGAATCGATTTTGACAGGTCCTTGCTGAAGTAGACGCCGGTCTTTTCCAGTTCCAGTACTTCCGCGACCTGCTGGGCCAGCGGTAATCCGCGCATCCGGTCGACCTGGTCAGAGGTAAGCCGGCCCTGGGATAACCAGTAATCGAGCGCCGGCGAGAACCGCGAGTTCCAGAGCCTCACGCTATCGTCGTAATTGCGGCGCGCAGCTTCGGCTCCATCGCGCGGGGTAATGTCGAGGCCTTCTTTCTGCGCCTCTTCCCGAGCTTTCCGCAGTTGCTTGAGGGCCTCCGGCTGCAACTCGATCTGATCGAAACCGATGAGCTCGCTTTCAAACCCGGCCGCTTCCTGAAACCTTGTGACTTGCTCTTCCGTGGTGAAAATACACGCAGGCGGTGGGGTTACTTTCTTGTTGGCGAGAAACATGGCGCCGTACTCTTCCAGGATCCGGCGGGCTACGACGTTGTCAGGTGGGCACAGAATTTCGAGTTTTGTTTTCCGCTTCTTTAGTGCCTTCGCGAGTGCCTGGTAAAAGGGAGCCGGATCGCTACCGTCTTTGTCTTCTGGTTTTATGGTCATCTTTTCTGCCGGGGCGCCCTCATGTGCTCTTGCCGGGTTCACTATTACCATCGTTGCGCAGACAACAATGAGAACCAAGCTCAACGATCTCGCAACAGCTTGACTAGAACTGAGGCCCTTCAATCTCGTCGTTATTGCTGGAAGACGGGTTGCTTCACCGATGGAGGCCCTGGTATCTGGAAACATGCTGGACGCGTCTAATGGTCGACGTCCAAAGCATCATAGGGTTGCTTATCCCAGACGGTCAACTCAGTGGGAAATAGTCAGTAGTCAGTGGTTGTAGACGGTCGCATGGATAGGACCAATTCGACTTATAGGACCTATAAATGCTTCTGACAGCTGACGACTAACTACTGACAACTGACGATTGCTATGCTTCACTCCTAAACAATGAAGAAAGCAGATCTGCTAGTTGAGCTAATCGCAACTTACCGCAAACATGATTGGCAGTTGAAGCGTGTCTTGCTGCAGCCTGACTCGCGTTTGGCACTAACTCCCAGTGAACTAGACTTGCTTGGTGGGGTTCCGATCGCCGAGGCGACGGTCGATGCGCTGTGGTTTTCTCGACCCTCGCATCACAATCGCGAGGCCTGGGAGCTGCGCCTGTTGGCGGAAACGCAGTACGCGTTGTTCGAAACTTTCGAGGCCGATGAGACTGAAGGACAACGCGAAGAGGTACGCCAGGAGATGGAGTCCCGACTGCGGGAATATGTGAGTAAAGATTGAAAACGTAGAGGGTCGTTGATCACTATAGGACCTATTCGACCAATAGGACCTATTCACTACTACTAACGACTCACCTACGAACCGCTAACCAAACCTATTGCTTGCCCATCTTTACAGGAATCTCAAGCTTCTCGAATTTCTGAGGCTTCTCAACCTTTCCAGGGTTCTCAACCTTGCCCGGCTTCTCTTCATCTTCACCGGCCTGCCCTGGTTCGCTAGTCTCGTCCGTTTTCTCACCAATCGGCCGCATTAGGACGACTTTCACAGTGCTGTAGGGCACCGATCGTTGCACCCGGGCGCGAAACTCTTCCGGAGTGCGAATCGGAATACCGTCGAACTCAATAACGATGTCGCCTTCTTTGATGCCTGCCAGATCAGCGGGCCGGCTCTGGAGAATATTGCCTAGCTTGACGCCAAAGAGCTTGGTTCCCGGAATCGGCACCCGTTCTGCGTCACCATCGTCGTAACCGAACTGGGCGCGTCCTTCAGGGCGATTTTTAAAAGCTCTCATGATCCGGTCGTACTCTTCCTTCGAGATCGTGGTTAACTTGGTGGTCTTAGTGTCTCCGTCACGCAAGTAAACTACATCGACTGTTTTACCAATCGGGGTTCGACTTAAGATCTCCATCATCTGGTCGTCACTGTGTACCGCCTGACCATCGAAGGTAGTCACGATATCGCCGCCAACAAGACCTGCCTTGTCGGACGGCAATCCTGGCGCTTCGACCATGTTGAAGGTAGCGCCACCGTCAGTGGTATCGAAGCTATCTACGCCAACCCACGAACGCGGGGGGACTGGAGTGGTGAATGCCGGGGCCATCTGGCGGTGCGGCGCCACCAGTGCGGTAAATCCCGCGGCACCGACAAAGAAAATGAGCAAG
>DATFRK010000280.1:0-7541 GCA_035263325.1 Pyrinomonadaceae bacterium
GCGCCACCACAATTGGCGTCGTGGCCAACGTCGGTACGGCCCGTCCGGGCAGTCGCGCGATCCTCGGCTTTATCTCGTACGGTTATGCCCAGATGTTACTGCGTCTCGATCGCATCGAAGAGTTCTTGTTGTTTCTGTACTCTCATCGCTATCACGACCACACTCGCGGTAGTTGGACCGCTGGCGAAGTAGCGGGTATTAACGGTGGCACGGCGACTTTCTGTATTCCCGCGCAACAGACGATTCCGCTGCTGGTGAGATGGATGCTGGTGTTGGAAGACTCGGACAAGGATGTCCTCTACCTGGGCAAGGGAATTCCCCACAACTGGTTGACCTCGGGACAAGAGATAAAGATTGAACAGGCGCCCACCCGTTGGGGCAAAGTCAATTTCAGTTTGGTTGCTAAGCCGGAGAGTAAATCCGTGGTGGCCAGGGTCGAGCTCTCACGACCCGGCGAACCCAGGGAATTGCAAGTGAAGTTGCGACTACCACGCGAAAGTCAAATACAGAATCTGACAGTTAACGGTCGCGCAGTGAGCCTGGGCGGCCAGCACAACGACACGGTGGTTTTTCAGACTGAGAAGAACAAAACGTTCGAGATAGTGGGCCGACTTAGTTGAACCACCTTAACGTTTGGGCTAAGAA
The DNA here is from genome assembly GCA_035263325.1 of Pyrinomonadaceae bacterium. GTDB lineage: Bacteria > Acidobacteriota > Blastocatellia > Pyrinomonadales > Pyrinomonadaceae > PSRF01. The sequence continues at coordinate 646 of DATFRK010000280.1, forward strand.
CAATGACCTGGGAAGAACGCTGGCATCCGCTCCGTGAAGAATGGGTAATCGTGGCCGCGCATCGTCAGGACCGGCCGTGGAATGGCCAAACGGTGCGACCTCAAGCCGCCGAAATACCTTCCTATGTAGCAGACTGTTATCTGTGTCCAGGCAATACGCGAATCAGCGGCAAGCAGAACGATCAGTATTCAACTACCTTCGTTTTTGATAACGACCATCCCTGTGTTGGCGAGGATGCGCCACTTGACCTGGCTACGGCCCAGGGACTTTACCGTAATCGACCGGCCCGGGGAATCGCACGGGTAGTCTGTTACAGTCCCCGGCACAATCTCAGCCTGGCGGAACTGGACGTAAGCGAGATAGAAAATCTGCTGCGAGTTTGGCAGGAACAATATCTTGATCTCGGGAGCAGAGAGGGAATTCGCCACGTTCTAATCTTTGAAAACAATGGTGAGGCGGTGGGTGTTTCAAACCCTCACCCTCATTGTCAGATCTACGCTACAAATTTTGTATTCAAGACGATTGAGACGGAAAGTCGAGTGGGTGAACGACATCTCGAAGAGACAGGCCGCGTTCTCTTCCAGGATATTCTGGCAGCCGAAAGGGACGATGGGCGCAGAATAATCTGTGAGAATGATTCCGCGATCGCCTTCATTCCTTATTTTGCCCGTTACGCTTACGAAGTTTTCCTTGCTCCGAAGCAGACCCACCCGAGCGTCGCCACCTTGACCGACCCGGAGTTACACGACTTTGCCGAGACTCTGAAATGTCTGCTCGTCCGGCTCGATAATTTGTGGCGTATGCCTTTTCCCTACGTCATGGCGCTTCACCAGGCGCCCACCGACGGTCAGCAGCGAGGATTCCACTTCCATATCGAACTTCATCCACCGTTGCGCCGGCCCAACTTGTTGAAGTATCTGGCTGGACCAGAAGTGGGCGGCGGAAATTTTCTTAGCGACACTGCCCCGGAAGAAAAAGCCGCTGAGTTACGAGTACAATCTGAACTGCACTACAAGGAACAAACACATCTTTCCGAATCTAAAGGCGAATCAAGGAGAACCGCATGAGGCCTCGGCTCACGCGCTTAGTCACAATCCTGGCAATAGTGTGCTTGTGGTTGTCAGGTCAGCACATTGTACTGGCCCAACAAACGGTGGCGCGTATCAAGGTCGACACCGATCGAACAATCGGCGAAGTGGATCCTCTGCTGTTCGGAAATTTTAGCGAGCACCTGGGCCGCATGATCTATGGCGGGATTTATGAAGAGGGCAGTCCGCTTTCAGACGCGAATGGTTACCGCATGGATGTCATGGAAGCGGTCAAACAATTGAACGTTTCAATTCTTCGCTGGCCCGGGGGTAATTTTGCCTCCGGCTACAACTGGACAGATGGCATTGGACCAAAGGACCAGCGCCCGGTGCGCATCGATTTGGCGTGGAACGATCTGGAAAGCAATCGCTTCGGCACGGATGAGTTTCTACGTTACTGCGAACTCCTGAAGACTGAACCCTACATCTGCATTAATGCCGGCCTGGGATCCGTAGACGACGCGCGTCATTGGGTCGAGTATTGCAACGAGTCGCGTCACACGTACTGGGCGGACCAGCGCCGCAAGAACGGCCGCGAAGAACCGTACAAGGTCAAGTATTGGGCCCTGGGCAATGAGATCGACGGTCCGTGGCAGCTTGGTAACAAGAGCGCGGAAGAGTATTCAAAGTTTGCCCTCGAAACAGCCAAGGCGATGCGGCTGGTCGATCGCAGTATCAAACTGGTGGCTTCGGGCTCGAGCAATTATGGCGCTGATTGGATCGCCTGGAACCGTATCGTGTTACAAACGCTCCGCAACCAGGTTGACTACATCGCCATTCACACCTACATCAACAACCGGGACAACGACCTGGAGAGATTCCTGGCGTGGTCCCAAACAATCGATAATTACATCGAAGTCACTGCGGCGCTGATCAGGCAAGCTCAGTCGGGTCAGGCAAACCCGCGTCCGATCTATGTCGCTTACGATGAGTGGAATGTTTGGTATCGAACCGGGAATCGCGAGAAGCTCGAGGAGATCTACAACTTCGAAGATGCTTTGGCAATGGGCGTGTTTTTCAACTCCTTCTTCCGCCATGCAAACGTTGTCAAGATGGCCAACCTGGCGCAAATGGTTAATGTGATTGCGCCTATCATGACCAATAAACAGGGGCTCTTTCTGCAGCCCACTTATTTCCCGATCGTGGAATATGGGAAACAACGAGGGAACCAGGCGCTGGATGTTTGGGTGTCAGCCCCCACTTACCAGCTGCAGAATCGTCCCCCGTTGCGCTACCTCGATGTCTCCGCCAGCTATAGCGCGAAGGATGGTTTGCTCTATCTGAATGTGCTCAACCGCAGCAAAGACAAGGACCTGGCCACGCGAATCGAAAATCAGCAAGGCAAGCTTGAGGGTGAAGTGGGCGTCTGGCAGATGAACAATGCAGACTTAAAGGCCACGCATACTTTTGGTGATGACAAGAAAGTGCGACCAGCCACGAGTAGTTTTGCCGCCACAGTGCAGAACAATTCGTTCAGCTACACGTTCCCCGCGCACTCGTTGACGATTTTGAAGTTGAGGGTGAAGTAGAGGCCTAGGCCCGCAACACCACAATATCCTTCGCAGTGAATGGCGCGATTGCTTCGTCCGTGGTCGACTTGTCCACCACTAACTTGTCGAGATCGCTCGTTGGCCAGATAAGTGACCGGCCAATCGTACCAATCTTGCGATGGTCGGCAAGCACGATGCGCTGCCGTGCCTGGCGCATCATCGCCCGGTGGATGGCGGCTTGGTCGGGGTAGTTGGTAGTGAGGCCATGTTCGGCGTGGGCCCCATCAACGCCAATGAAGGCCTTATCAAAAAACATCTCGCTAATGTTGCGTTGGGCCACATCTCCTACGAGTGCGAACCAGTCGCCGCTCAGAGAGCCCCCGGTCATGGACACCTGGATTTCCGGCAGGTGGCTGAGTTCCATGGCGATGTTGATGGCGTTGGTGATGATCGTGATCCCCTTACGATGACGAATGCACCGTGCCAGCTGGGTGGTGGTGGTGCCCGTACCAATCGCAATCGTTTCCCCGTCTGAGATCAGGCTCGCGGCAGTGAGACCGATTTGACGCTTCTCCGCGGCACACTTCTCTTCCTGTTCCTGGAAAGAGGAGAGGTGGCGAAAGGGCTCGTAAAGCATCGGGGCGACCGGGCCGGCACCGCCGTGATTGCGACGGAGCAAACCTTGCCGTTCGAGCTCGCTCAAATCACGGCGGATGGTGGCGGCCGACACTTTGAAGTGTTTCGCCAGGCTGTCTACAGAGACTTCGCCGTTACGCAGTAGTTCCTGCAGAATCTGTTCTGATCGGCCCGCGGCCGTCGAGGCTTCGCTACTCATCAGGAATATATCAATCGGGTTGGTAGTATTTACGATCGTTCAAATCGTCGGGGATTATATAACAGAAACTCTATGATGGGTCATGAGGCAGCCAGCGTCCGGAGAATGAGCATGAGATTTGGCCTGGGTCTGATTATTACCGCATTACTGTCCCTTTCGACAGCGATGCCGTCATTAACTCTCAGCGCGAGCAACAACTTTGTAGTTCAGGTCAAGGTCGACGCTTCTCGCCGTACGGGACAACTAAAACCAGTGTGGCGTTTCTTTGGTGCTGACGAACCAAATTTCGCCTACATGAAGGATGGCCAGAAGCTCCTGGGAGAGCTTGGCCAGTTGCGACCTGGCGCCGTCTACTTCCGCACCCACAATCTCTTGACTAGCGGCGACGGCACTCCTGCCCTGAAATGGGGCAGCACAAACGCCTACGCAGAAGATGCTCAAGGCAATCCGGTCTACGACTGGACTATTGTTGATAAGATTTTCGACACGTACTTAAAGCACGGCCTGAAACCTTATGTGCAGCTTGGCTTCATGCCCAGGGCACTCTCAGTCAAGCCGGATCCTTATCAACATCACTGGACTCCTACCGCAAAGTACGACGAGATTTATACCGGTTGGTCATATCCGCCCAGCGATTACAAAAAGTGGGGCGAACTTGTCTACCAGTGGGCCAGGCATTGTGTCGCGCGTTATGGTCGCCGCGAAGTCGAGTCGTGGTACTGGGAAACCTGGAACGAAGCAAACATTGGTTACTGGCGCGGCTCCCCGGATGAGTTTCGCAAGCTCCATGACTACGCGGTGACTGCAGTACGACGCGCATTGCCTACCGCACGCGTTGGTGGTCCAGATACCGCAGGGAGTGGGGGCCAGTTCACCCGCGATTTTGTTGAGCACAATCTGCGCGGCACAAATTACGCAACCGGCCAGCCGGGCACACCGTTCGATTTCATTTCCTTTCATGCCAAGGGAGCCCCGCGCTTCGTTAATGGTCACGTGCAGATGGGGATCGCGAATCAGCTTCGGACTATTGACCAGGGATTCGCCTTGGTGGCTGCTTACCCGGAACTAAAGAAGAAACCGATTGTGATTGGTGAGTCTGATCCCGATGGCTGCGCTGCTTGTCAGGGGTCACAGCTGGGATATCGCAACACCACCATGTACTCGAGTTATACCGCCGCTAGCTTCACGCGTGCTTACGAGTTGGCGGAGAAACATGGGGTAAACCTCGAGGGAGTGTTGACCTGGGCATTTGAGTTTGAGAATCAGCCATACTTTGCAGGTTTTCGCGTGCTGGCGACGAATGGGATTGATTTACCGGTACTGAATGTGTTTCGCATGTTTGCCAAAATGCAGGGCGAGCGAGTGCCGGTTGAAAGTGATGGTGGCGTTGCACTCGAGACAATTGTTAAGGACGGTGTACGCGAAAAAGCAGATGTCTCGGGCTTTGCCAGCGCAGACGACAAAAGGCTCTATCTTTTGTTGTGGCACTACCATGATGACGATCTGCCGGGTCCAGATGCGGCAGTACAACTCACCGTCAACGGACTACCGTCAGGCGCAAAGAGGCTGGTTTTCGAGGAGTATCGCATCGATGCTGATCACAGCAACGCGTTTACCTACTGGAAGAAATTGGGCTCGCCTGCCAATCCCTCGCCGGCAGAGTACGCTCAAATAGAAAAAGCGGGACAATTAGCAAAGTTAGCGACTGCTGGACCGATTGATGTTCAAGCTGGCGTGGCGCATATGAATGTGACGTTACCCCGCCAGGCTGTCTCGCTGTTGGTGTTTAGGTGGTAGCCCCGATGCCACGGCCTTGCGCCGTGGTACTTCACGTTGACTGCTAACAAAAGCTGCGCTCGTACTTTGGATGCCACGGCCTTGCGCCGTGGTACCTCACGTTCACCGCTAGCAAAAGGCTGCATCTTTACCTCCGAGGCCGTGGCATAAGATCACTGTAAAAAGTAATAGTATTCCGTCAAGCCATTCTAAATTACTGTATTAGCGAACGGGAAAAACCGTCTTAGGCTTTCTTCTGTCTGCCTTAGGAAAAAGCTGAATAGCGGATAAAGCTGATTAACGCCCTAAAGCGGTGGCGTGCTGCTGTCGAATACTTAGCTTGGAGGAGTGACTAATGATTCGTCGTCTCTCAGTTTGGCTAATGCCTCTGTGCTTGCTTGCAAGTGTGTCTGCTCAGACTCCACCAGCCGGGCAAACTGCCGCTCTGAAAAATTCCGCCACGATAGCGCGACCAAAAATCGGTCTCGTACTCAGTGGCGGCGGCGCCCGCGGTTGGGCCCACGTCGGCGTACTGCGCTGGTTTGAAGAGCATCACATTCCGGTTGACTATGTCGCCGGCACCAGCATGGGCGGTCTTGTCGGCGCCATGTACGCGATGGGTTCGTCACCAAACGAGATTCGAGAGATTGGTAGTGAGCTCGATTGGGACAAAGCGTTGAGTGGACCACCAAGCTTCGCTGAATTGAGCTATCGGCGCAAAGAAGATCAGCGCATGTATCCGAGCGACATCGAGTTGGGCGCGGGGAGGGACGGCATCAGGTTGCCGAGCGGTGTTAATCCAGGACACAACATCGGTCTGATTTTCGATCGTCTGACGCTGCCCTATGCGACCCTGCGGGATTTTGACGAGCTTCCGATCCCGTTCCGCTGTGTCGCCACAGATATGCTCGACGCCAGGGAAGTAGTTTTTAAAAGTGGCCCACTGGCGAAAGCGTTGCGGGCGACGATGTCGATCCCCGGCGTCTTCACTCCAGTGGAGATCGACGACAAGATTCTTGCCGATGGCGGGTTGCTCAACAACATTCCGACTGATGTGGCTAAAGAGATGGGCGCGGATGTGATCATCGCGGTAAATGTCGGTACGCCTTTGGGAACTCGCGAAGACATACAGTCACTGGGCGGAATGTTGAGCCAGATCATCGGCGTGGCCACTATCGAAAGCGATCGTCGCCATTTGCAATTGGCAAATCTGGTTATCACTCCCGATCTTGGCAAATACACACTACTTGATTTCAAGGCGGTGAATGCCATTTCGGATCTTGGTTATGAAGCGGCGAAACAAAACGGCCAAGCTCTTGAGCAGTACGCCCTGAATGATGCGGACTGGCAATCTTACCTGGCAGCTCGAGAGGCGAAACGCCGCAGCACCATTCCGACCCCCACTGCTCTCAACGTTGGGGGCACGAATGAGCAAAACGCGCGTTCCATCAGTCAGACTTTGAGCCCTAACCTGGGCCAGCCTATCGATCCAGCGAGGTTAGGCACTCAGTTGAGCGAAATTCGGGGCGGCGGCAGGTACTCGAGTCTTAACTACACGGTTGAGAAAAACCTTGAACAGAATCGACTGCTGATTCATGTGCGTGACAAAGGCTATGGTCCAGTTTTGGTCCTTCCTATTGTGCAGCTACGAAGCTCAAACATTTCGGATGTCAAATTTTCCCTGGGCGGGCGCTTCACAATGTTCGA
>DATFRK010000281.1:0-5903 GCA_035263325.1 Pyrinomonadaceae bacterium
CACGGCAGCAATCAAGGTCAGCGAAACTGGATAACCTGACTGACCGTGCACCAGCTTGTCTGACACCATGTGACCGCGCTCCTTGCGCAACCCCTTCATGAATTGCACGTGGTAAGCAATCCCCAGGATCAACATCCCCACGCCCAGGGTGATCAGGGCCAGGCCAAAGTTGCGGGCCGCGTTCACCGGAAATCTATCGGGCATTGCACTCTGCAATGAACGAAAGAAGGTGTAGATCGTAAAGCCAAAACCGATCAACGAGAGCGCCGTTCTGATCACCGACATCAACGTCCGATCAGCACTCATGCGCGTCCGCTGAAACGACATACCGGTGCGCCGCGAAGAGAGTTCCGCCGACAAGAGGTCGATGTTCATCCCCTCAAACTCTTCACCGCGATCAGCTAACCTTTTAGCTTCGACTTCATCGTCCACTGTTCAACTCCTTTTGGAGTGCGGCGACTCGTCGACGCACTCCAAATCAGGACTTCGCACTGCGCGCGCTTGTCGGGAACACAACCTTCCAATCGTTCTTCATGTCAGCCAATACCCAACCATAGTCCGCTGCCTCATCCAATCCCTTGTCGAGTTGTCCACTCAAGACCTGCTGGCGGTCGTACGCAAACTCACGCTCGCCATCGGTATGATGAACGATGAGTCCAAAAGAGGGACGATCGTCACTACGGCCCAACGTGGTCCACATCAACATCTCGCGATCGCCATCCGAGTTTCCGAAGCAAGCAATTGGGCGACGCCCGATGTACTTGTTGATGTTCACCGGCTTGCCGGCCTTGTCGTCGAAAAAGTCGAGTTCCGGATCGCGCACCAGCACCGGCGTGCTACCACGCAACTCAAAGTGAGCTTTGATGGTTGACCCGATCACTTGCTGCGGAGGTATTCCGTACACGTCTTCGGCAAACACCCGCATGAACTCAGCGCCCCCGCCGGAAACAATGAAGGTAGCGAAGTCGTGGGCGCGAAGTAACTCGAGCACCTCGAGCATCGGCTGATAAATGGTGCTGGTAAATGGCAGGCCGAGTTTCGGATGTTTAGCGGTTGCCAACCAATCACGAACAATCTCATTAAACTCATCAGTGGTCATCCCAGCATGCGTGGCCATCGCCAGTTCGGCAATGCCTTTGATACCACTGGCCATGACGCCCTTCATATCGCCGGCCAGTTTGGATTTGAAAGGCTCAGTGGTTTGCCATTCAGGATGTTGTGGCGCCAACGCTTTAAGACGATCGTCAACGAAAAATGCTTGCACTGGAACAGGCATCTCGCACCAAAGCGTGCCATCGTTGTCGAAGACTGCCACACGTTCATTTACTGGCACGTAGTCTGCGTTCTGCTCGTCAGTCACGCGGACAACAAACTTAAGGATTGCTTGCTTCGCAGTGCCTTCATTCCAGGAAGGCAATGGATCAGTTGCGGGCATTTTGTTCCCCCTTAATATTTTTTACGTCCTCGACAGGTGCCCCCACAATTCAGTGCCGGCAGAAATTTGCTTGGCGCCCATTGTTCTAAAAGATCATCACCAGGCGGGCACCGGGAACAATCGCAGTGTCTGCGTCCCTTCGTATTCCGCGAATGATCTGGAGATCACCCGTCAACTGTAACCAGGGAGTGACGTGAAAATCGTAAAACGCTTCAAACGTGTGGTCAGAACGCGGGCGAATCCTCCCCAGGCTAACCAGATTGAGATTGTCCTTTAACACGCTGCTGAGGTTGGAGTATGCATAACCGATCCCGAACTCGTCTCCGTCTCGCTTCTTAAACAAGCCGTTACCGCCTAGCCCCACATTGAAAAACCTGGTCATTGGACTCGTATCCTTGTCAGCAAAAGCCACCTGCGTGAACAAACCCCAGCCATCGCTTTTCCCTCTTTCGACAATGGATTGTCGAAAAGTGTAACTGGCGGACCAGGAACCCCTCTTTGGCTCGACTGGATTGATTGGCGGACCAGGTATGATCACTTGTCTGATCGCATCGAAGGGCGTGTACTTTTTGGTAGTGATAGCGCCACCAAATGTGTGTTTCCCAGACTTCCCCCAGTACTTCGTGGGAATGTTGTAGCCAGGGGAGAAAGTGACACCGTCGGCAAACAGATTATCTATGCCGGCATTGAGGCTGTGGTCATTCGGGTCGAGCAACATAAACGTAAAGCGCGGCTCGCCCCCACGTACAGTCGCATAGCTGAATCCATTGGTGACTAGTGGAATCTGACGCAAGACTGTCAAAGGGCCGATGAAGGCGATGTTGAAGAACCGGTCGGTGCCACCGCCGCCAAAGAAGTCCTCCTGCAGTAGGTCAAGGAGATTGAACCGGCCAAACGAAATTACATCCAGGTTTCCCTTGGCCATGTCTTTCGGGATCAGCCTGGTGAAATTGATCGCGGTGATCGAGACTACTTCTCCATCACCAGCCGGAGTTAGCGTTGCGGTGTTGACCGGGTTGAGACCACCAGTGCCGCCAAGCACCGGGCCACTGTAACGAAACTCTGCCTTCATCTCAGACGACCAATACTTCCAGCCCGCCACCTTGCCCAGGTCGAACTTCCAGGTCATTTCCATTTTGCCGTTAAACTCGGTGTCATGTCGCACGCCGCCGGAAGTCACCCCTTGCACAAAATTTGAGAGTTTGAATTCCAGTTCAATGCCCTTCTCTTTCCAACGTGAGCGCGTGCCGCCCCAATCACCAGTCATGGTCTCCCGATGCCAACCATCAGGCTCCGGCGTCGCTGCCGGTTTTGCCGCTGCGGGATCTTGTGACTCGCTGCTCGTTGGTGCCGTTTGAGTTGAGTCGGGACTCGCCGTTGGCGTGGACGCCGGTGAGGGATCTGGCACCTGGGCCTGACCATTGGGATGGGCCACGAACAATATGATGAGAAATGCGGTCGCGATACAAAAGACTCTTGCCGCGCTATACATTTGAATTCCCTCCTCCAACCGAGCCAGCGGTTACACCCAATTTATTCGTTGCTGCAATGTCGCTTGCCGGTTTTTTTGCGACCGAGTGAGTTGGCTACGACAAATTGAGTCCGTGCTCCGCGCTTTGCATCGCGAGTAAGGTTTTGGGCCTTCTGGTCGGGCTGTCGGATGTAGCACCGGAGGGGGGACGTATTTGTTCTAGCGACAGGGCAAGAGTCAAATAGAAGGGAAATTCAAGCAATCAGGTGAAATGCGTATTTCTTTGCCGGAAGAATCTGTAGAGTGGTTGGTGGTTGGTGGTCAGTGGTCAGACAATCAAATAGGTCCTATCGGTCGTATAGGTCCTATGCTTGAACTGACTAATGACTACTGACCACTGACCATTACCGCAACATGACGTTCACCAGGTTCCAGGGATTTTGAAATGTTTCGATTTCCAGGCGGCCCTCCTTGTCCACTTTCAACTGGGCTGCGGGAAGGAGCGTGCCCTTGCTGTTCTTTTTGTCCTTAGCAATCGTTACTTCCATGCCCGAGAGTTGATAATCAGTAGAACGAGTGTCGGCCCAAACTTCTCCGAAACGTAACAAGCGGTTGGTTACCATGCGGTACATCACGCTGCCATCAGGTTGGGAAAACTTGCGGATGTAAGCGAGATCTCCTCCCAACGTGCCGGTGATCGCTAAGCGCCCTTTGGAAGGCATCTTCGACAGAGCATTCACCAATCCTTCATTGCCTTTTGTTTGAAAGGCCTCCAACAGGATCTTTTGATCCTCGGGTGGAGATAATTCATTGATGATGGCGGTGACACTGAAATTTCGGCCCAACTGCGTTGAGGTGCCCATGGCCTGGGCCTGGATGGTGATACGCTCGGGAAGCTTGGTTGACTGAGCTTCGCCATTATGCGAACCAGCAAAAAGTAACACCGCGACAATCGCAACCAGTGCCAGTGAAAAGATCCTTAGTCTTGTCATAACATCTCCTCCTGTTAGGACGGTCTTGACCGACAGCCAAATCGCCACTCACGGTGGTTCCGAAACTTCGCCATGAGGTTGTAGCGATCTGGCTGAAAGGTTCACTGTAACCAATTCGGAAAGCTACACCCTAGTGAAGATATCTGTTGTAAGAGTATCCATCAGATCAGGTATTTCACGCCATGATTCGCTGTATCCTACTCACAAGTGGTTGAAAACTGAAATCTGTGTAATCTGCGTAATCTGTGGATAACTTGAGTCACCTCATACTTGTGCGCACATCCACCAATGCCTGGTCGTACTTTTGGATATTGATAAAACCGATTCGTGGGTACTCGATCTCAAGGACTACGTACAAGCTCCCACTTATCAACAAAGCGAACCCAAGGATGTGAAGCCAGGGATTCGGTTTTGTAACCGCCAGGCTGTGACCGGCGATGAAGGCGCAGATCAGCGCGACCAGGAACAACATCCCATAAATGATTGAAGGCGGATGAGTGACCGCGGCCCAGGTGCGACTATTGGAAATATCGAACATGGAGTTGACCGCAGGCAGCAAGAGTTTTCCGCCTTCAGGATGGGAGCCTGCGCTCCGGGTGGAGGTAACCGCCAGGTTCCATATCTGACCCTGCAGATCGATCGAACGGGCCATGTCTTGTCTGGCCGCTTCAAGGTTAGGCAACGCGTGAAACATCGCCAGCCGCGCATCCAAATATGCTCGAAAAAGGTTGCGCATTTGCGGCTGCGCCTCCGGGGCCAGCAGGTCAACCCTGAGATACGCGGTGCCGATATCGTTTGCTTCGTTAACGATCAACTCACGGCGATGATCAAACCGCGACACAGCCCCGGAGAAACTGAAAGCGACCAAAAGACTAAGCAAGCCGAAAAAGGCGCCCTCAATGATCTTCTTACCAGCAGTAGCCTTCTCGGGTTCATCCCGCTCGTGTTTCAGCCCATAACGGCGGCCAACCTCCAGGCACGCCAACATCGCAAGAAACAGGGAAACCCCATAAACAAGGGCTATGTGTTCCAACATATTCACTCCATCTCGAATTGGGTAAGGCGAGGCGACATTGAGTGCGTACGAGCACGAGACAGCAGTGTATTGTGCACTTGCCAGAAGCTTATTGCGAGAGTTTTATACCCTCTAAATTCATCCCCAAGCTTGAGCCTGGGGAGAATGGCTGAAGCCCGGGGATGGATGGAAGCGTGCACCGATTACGCAGACCTGAAATTCAAGCCCAAAGGACCTAAGCAAAATCTGCGTAATCGGCGTAATCTGTGGATTGACCCACTTGTTTAATCAACTGCCATCGCGGCCATGGCGCGCACCTGGAGATCCAGGAACTGCGTCTTCTCTACCGTGACGCCAACAAAGAGGATCTTGCCGCCCTGGAATTCTCCCGGCGTCTTGTATTCCTCACTGACCGCGTCACCGCTGTCACGTCCAATGCAAAGACCGTCACCAGACAGCGTGAATTTTCCGGCCTGCGTCTTCATGTCGCCCTGCGCCACCACCTTGTCGTTCACGTAGAGCTTGGTCTTGCCGAGTGACTCGCCGTTCGTGCCAGTTGCCTCGCGAGTGAATTCCATCCCCAACGTGTACTTCCCGGGTTTTAGTTCATCGTTCGCGACGAACTTCTGCTCGGGCTTGATGCCGAGGAAGTTGTAGACGTAATGAAGTTTCTTATTCTTGATGAATAACGAGTGACCGCCGAAGCGCGAGCCGTGTGCGAAGATGACTCCCGAAGCGTCCGCGTCGGTGATCTCTACGTCGGCGATGATCTTGTAAGAACGGCCACGAACGTTGACCGCGACACCTTCCGGAACCGGAGAGGTTCCCGGATAGTAGATGTAACGCTCGCGCGGTGCTTCCTCGCTGGGACGCTCAACCCCTAGGATTTCTGCCGGGCTGCGATCGTCGAGTGGCAGGACGAGGTTCTTATCTGCCTCCTCGAACCACGCTTTGATCAGGGCCTCGAGTTTTTCCGGATTTTGCTTGGCG
>DATFRK010000282.1:0-5853 GCA_035263325.1 Pyrinomonadaceae bacterium
TGGCTACAACGAAAGAGGGAATGTCAACACTCCACTCTGTTCGGGCCATTGCTTCGAAGCCGAATCGGACAAAGAGGATTAGCGATGGCACAGTCTTTTTTCTGATCCAGGATAATCGCGTGTTCCTTCCCATGTGTGTCAGGCCAACATGGCAAAGCGAGATCATAAGAGAAATACAAATCTCGATACGATGATTGAGACTAACGACTTGCGATCGACGGATGATCCTTCAAGAGTATTGAACTGGTACGACTTCATCTGCCCATTTTGTTACGTCGGGCAGCAGCGCAACGCCATTCTGGATCGTCACGGCTTTGATGTTGTTGAGTTGCCGTTCCAAGCTCACCCTGACATTCCTACGGGTGGAATTACTGCGGGACCTCGCACCGGATCGATGTATGTCATGCTTGAGCGCGAAGCCAAAGAAGCCGGATTGAAATTAAAATGGCCAAAGCATCTTCCTAATACCCGCCACGCTCTGGCTGCCGCCGAGTGGGTCAGGCAACACCAGTCCGGAGCGTTTCCGAAGTTTCACAAGGACCTTTTTGAAGCACACTTTGTTCTGGGCGAAGACCTTGAAGATCCAGACGTAGTCAACCGGCACGCCGCTGAAGCCGGTGTCGACCTTGCAGCTTTGAATACTGCGCTTCTTGATGGCACCGCGCCACGAGCAGTGGACGAGGCCGAGATACTCGGTCGCAGCAATGGTGTTCGAGGGACTCCCGCTTGGCTGTTGGATCGACAATTGATCAGCGGCCTTCGGCCTGCCGCGGAATTTGAACGCCTCGCCAAACGCGCCGCGAACAACAGTTTCAAAGTGAGATAAGAACAAAAAGGCTCTTCATGCCAACAACTTCGCTGTCTGGACAAAATGAGAATGCGATCGAGGAAACTGTAACTATTCACCGCCCGGTCGAGGACGTTTTTCAGTTTTTTAACGACTTCACCAATCTGCCCAGGTTCCTCGGGGATGTGATGGCGGTTCACCAGATTGGTCCGACAACTTTTCAATGGACAATCCAAGGTCCATTGCGAGTTCGAGTAAGCACAACGGTCAAAGTGACGGAGGTGCGCAGAAACAAATTAATCCGTTACGAAACTGTTGGCCTGGCCGGACTAAAAGGCTATTGGGAAGTTCATTTCGCTTCTGGATCTGAGCCTGGCGAAACCGAAGTTCGTGAGGTGATGAGAATTCCTTTCGGGAGGCTTGGGCGTGCCGTACTTGGTCTGATAGGAAAATTTCCGGCCGAAGAAGTCTCTTCAAATCTTCACAGACTAAAGGAGCTGATGGAAACGGGAAAAGTCACCGACACGAGCTATGCTGTGAAAGGGAAGTTTCATCAGCATTCGACCAACATAATTTGAGGGAGGACATGACAGCGATAAACCGAATCGGAGTCGTGCCAGCGAAGACTTAGGTCGAGGGGTGCTACATGCTGGGCTTACGCGATGTTTTGGACCAGGCGCAAAAGAATGGAGTGGCAATTGGCCATTTCAATGTCGCTGATTTGGTCCTGTTAAAGGCCGTCTTCGCCGCCGCCCGGGAACTCAGAGTTCCCGTCATGGTGGGTGCCTCCGAGGGCGAGCGTGAGTTTATTGGTGTCCGCCAGATTGCGGCTCTGGTGCGAAGTTTGCGCGAGGAGTTTGATTTCCCGATCTTTCTTAACGCAGACCATACACACTCCCTGGAAAAGGCGATAGAAGCAGCGAAGGCCGGGTTCGATGCCATCGTCTTTGATCTTTCAGCGCTACCGTTTGAACAAAACGTGCGCCAAACCAAAGACGCGATCAAAGCTCTCAAAAGCATTAACCCAGTCATTCTCGTGGAGGGAGAAATTGGTGATATCGGGACCGGTTCTGAAATACACGAAAGAGCTGTCGACCTGTCAAAAGGCCTAACCACGCCGGACGACGCAAAACGATTTGTCGAATCTACCGGACTCGACATCTTCGCTCCCGCGGTCGGCAACATGCATGGCATGCTTAAGAGCATGGTGAAGGGAGAAACAAAGAAACGTTTGGATATCGCAAGAATTGCTCAGATTAAAAATGCGACGGAGGTCCCTTTGACGTTACACGGTGGGTCGGGCACCGATGACGAGGATGTGCGCAAGGCAATCGCGGCTGGGATCAACATCGTCCACATCAACACGGAATTGCGAGTGGCCTGGAGACGCGGCTTGGAGGAGGGATTAGCTAAGCGACGGGAAGAAGTCGTTCCCTACAAGATCCTGCCGTTTGTGCTTGAATCGGTGAAGCAGGTCGCTCTGGAGCACTTGAGGTTGTTCAATAGTCGTTAGGGAAGAATAATCCAGCTGTGACAATGAGATGGCAAGAGTCTTCGATTGGGGAAATTCCGGTATTGGACCGGATTAACCAAGGCTTCGTCGACCGGCTCGCCGCCGATCAAGCGCCGCCGATCTATACCCTGACGCCGGACGAGGCACGCCGTGTTCTAGTGCATGCGCAGTCCGAACCCATCCGCAAGCCCGACGCCTTGATCAAGGAGTTGACTGTAAACTCAGGCCGGTTCGCGCTTCGTCTTCGCACTGTTCGCCCTAGTCATCTGCCAGATTGCAGTCCCGTTATTATGTACTTTCATGGCGCCGGCTGGGTCATGGGCGATGCCACGACGCACGATCGACTCGTTAGGGAATTAGCGGTCGGCGCGGATGTAACGGTCATGTTTGTTGATTACGATCGTGCACCGGAGCATCGCTATCCGGTCGCTATCGAACAAGCTTATGAAGCGACTCGCTATGTTGTCGATCACGCGAAGGACCTAAACGTTGACGCCACGCGCCTCGCGGTTGCTGGTGATAGCGTAGGCGGCAACATGGCAACAGTCGTCACGCTCCTTGCTAAGCAAAGATCTGGCCCGGCGATAAGTGGCCAGCTTTTGTTTTATCCCGTTACAAACGCAGATTTCGAGTCCACTTCATATAAACAGTTCGCCGAAGGTCCCTGGCTTACAAAACGGGCAATGCAATGGTTCTGGGACCAATATCTTCCCGACCACGACAAGCGAAAAGAACCTACCGCTTCTCCGTTATTGGGGTCCTTGGAGCAACTAGCCGGACTACCGCCTGCGTTGATCGTCACCGCCGAGAACGATGTGCTTCGGGAGGAAGGCGAGGCTTACGGGCGCAGGCTGATCCAGGCCGGGGTCGAAGTGGTAAGCACGAGATATAATGGAACGATTCACGATTTCGTGATGCTGAACGACCTCGCTGAGGCCGCTCCAACGCGGGTAGCCATGGCCCAAGCCATTTCGTTTTTAGCGAACTTGTTCGCTTCCAAAACAGGAAATAGGTTTTTAGTTACGAACTGTCAAAACTGACAGTTGGCACAGTCTTTTTTCTGATCCAGGGTAATCGCGAGTTCATTCACATGTGTCACAAGCGTAAGCCTAATGTCCCTTGCCCCTATCCCGTTCGATGATCAGAAGATCGCAGAGATTCAGAAATCTAGGAGGCGCCCATGGAACGCGATCGCAGCCCTGCTGTGCAAGCAAATGACTTGGAAGCTTGGCCGGTCCTGCCACTTGAATCCTGGGAAGACACGTATGCCACTCTGCACCGCTGGATGCAGATTGTTGGGAAGATCCGCTTGGGACTCTGTGCGGACTTTAACCATTGGTGGAACGCAACATTCTATGTGACCCCTTGGGGCTTGACGACCGGGCCGATGCCCTACGGCCAACGGATGTTTCAAATGGATTTCGATTTCTTGAAGCACGAGCTCCGCGTGACGACGGCTGATAACGAGAGCGGCTCCATCCCGCTGCTACCCCGGTCCGTCGCTGACTTTTATCACGAGACGCTGGCGACATTAGCCGCGCTTCGTCTACCCGTGAAGATTTGGACCACTCCGGTTGAAGTGGAGGACCGGACGCCGTTTGAGGAAGATCACAAACATGCCTCGTATGATCCCGAGAAGGCGCAACGCTGCTGGCGTATCTTACTGCAGGCCTACCGAGTGTTGACGCAGTTCCGAGGACGATTTATCGGCAAAGTAAGCCCCGTGCACTTCTTTTGGGGTAGCTTCGATCTGGCGGTCACACGCTTTTCCGGCCGCCCTGCTCCTCAACATCCTGGCGTGCCGAATCTGGCTCGCTTTGTCGCGCGTGAGGCCTATTCGCACGAGGTAAGCAGCTGCGGGTTCTGGCCAGGTGCTGGTCTTGGAGAGCCGGCCTTTTATGCATACGCCTACCCGGAACCAGAGGGATTTAAACAGCATCAGGTTCAACCACTCGAGGCGTACTACCACGAGACTCTCCGAGAATTCATCTTGCCGTACGAGGCCGTACGCATGGCCAACATGCCGGACGACGCACTGCTGGCGTTTGCCCAAACCACGTACGAAGCCGCAGCCATTAGCGGGAACTGGGACAGGGAAGCGCTGGAGCGCTCGCATACTCTAAGTTGGCGTGAGAAACACAGCTGGTATCGATAAGCAGGTTGATTGCAACAGGCGCTGGAATTTCTTCTCTATCATATCGAGATGGCGGTGTTTCTCACCTTCCTCGAAGAGCAGGTTGGTGGCCTCCGCAAAAGTTCTCAACCTATGCCTGATCTGCTAGCACGCTGCTTCCAGGATAGGACAAATCAGCCCATCTAGCCCCATGTCGGCAGCATCTGCTTTTGTGGTTTCTTGTGGGCTACGGCTTGATCTTCAACGTAAGCACCCTGCTAGCTGTTTGCGACGTCGGTGTCGACGAATCTTTCACGGTGAAGGTAAGGGCGTGATCTCCGTCCGTCCCGACCGCCGGAATGCCGGTAATCAGACCCGTCGATGTGTCCATGGTGAGGTCGCCCGGCAGAGCTGGCGTGACGGACCAGGTAAAGGGTCCGACACCCCCGGAGCTTTGCACATCTTTATTGTAGTTCTTACCGACTTCGGCATCTGGCAAGGAACCCGTGGTGATCGTCAGGGGAATGGTCACTGTGTTGAATGTTGCGACCACTGTTTGACTTGTAGCCATGACCGTCGTGCAGGTCCCCGTTCCGGAGCACCCGCCTCCGCTCCAGCCGGCGAAAACGGACCCGGCTGACGCTGTTGCGGTCAGTGTCACTGAACTGCCCGTTGGGAAAGAACCATTATCTGAGCTACAGCCACTTCCGCAATTGATGCCGCTCGGATTGCTCGTCACGTTGCCAGTTCCTGTTCCTGCTTTATTGACCGTGAGCGTAGAAGGGACGGCATTGAAGCTGGCTGTAACCGATCTATTCTGACTCATCACAACCACGCAAGTCCCTGTCCCGCTGCACCCGCTCCCGCTCCAGCCACCGAAGGTCGATCCAGTCGCCGCCGTCGCTGTCAAGGTCACTGTCGTCCCGGACGCAAATGCGAAACTACATGTAGCCCCGCAAACAATACCAGCCGGGCTACTCGTCACGGTTCCTACTCCTGCACCGGCCGGGGTTACCGTGAGGGTGAACGTATTCACAGGCGCCGTGAAGTTCGCTGTGACCGTCTGGTCGGCGTTCATCACAACCGTACATGAACCAGTCCCGCTGCAGCCCCCTCCACTCCAGCCTGTAAACGTCGAGCCGCCAGTGGGCGCGGCGGTCAGGACGACCGTGCTGCCGCTCGGAAAATCCGCAGCACAAATCGTCCCGCAAGAAATTCCACTGGGATTACTGGTCACCGTGCCGGTACCGGTTCCGGACGTGGTGACTGTCAACTGGTGCGTGAGCGTTGGGGCTAAACTGAACGTGGCGACCACCGTCTGACTCGTGGCCATGACCGTCGTACAGGTTCCAGTCCCGCTGCATCCGCCGCCACTCCAGCCGTCGAAAATCGAACCTGACGGCGCCGTCGCAGTCAGTGTCACTGAACTGCCCGTTGGGA
>DATFRK010000283.1:0-3770 GCA_035263325.1 Pyrinomonadaceae bacterium
ATTTGACATTGATAAAGCCCGTCATTGATCGTGCGCGTTGCGTTCTGCTAATGACAAATGAGAAATGTCCAATGAGATATGTCAAATAGAAAGGGCCCGCGTAATACACGGACCCCTTCTTCTGACCACTACTACTGAAACTACTTTTGATTACTACTCGCTGCGCCTTCTTTCAGCTTGCCATCAGCATCATACACTGACACCTTGCCGTATTTTGCCAGCACATCGCGCGCCTTTGTTGCATCACCGACCGCCACCACTTGCAGGTGATCGAGATCGATGTACTTCTGGGCCACTCGTTGCACGTCCTCCGCAGTGATGGCTGAGACCTTCTGCGGATAGGTATCCCAATAGTCTGCAGGAAGGTTGTAAATTCTTTGCTGCACCACGTTTTGTAGCAGAGACGGGGGCTGCTCAAGAGACAACGCGAAGCTGCCGACTATTGAGCGCTTGGCATTCTCGAGTTCCTCAGCCGGGACCTTCTCGTCGCGCAGTCGCTTGAGTTCATAAATAAACTCCTTCATCGCGCCGTCGGTAACATCGGTCCGCACTTCAGAACTCGACGTCCAGGTACCCCGGTATTTTGAACCACCAAAGCCGCTGTACGCTCCGTAGGTGTATCCCTTGTCTTCACGAAGATTCAAAAACAAGCGGCCGGATGGACCACCGCCCAGTACTTTGTCGGCCAGCAGCACGGCAAAGTAATCAGGGTTGGTGCGTTCGATTCCGAGCGTGCCCAGGGTCAAAACTGTCTGCACTGATCCGGGGCGGTCAATCAAAGCAATCGTAGCCGGACCTTGAGCCGGGGCCTCGGGAATGGTAACGGCCGGCACATCAGCCTTTTGCCAGTCGCCAAACGCCTTCTCGATCTTGGGCATGATCTCTTTCAAGGTCACGTCGCCGACCACGGCCAGGACGGCATTGTTGGGCCGGTAGTAGGTCGAATGAAACCAGGCAAGATCTTTGGTGGTCAGTTTCTTGATCGATTCGGTCGGCGGCGTAACTAAAGCGCCCGGGTGAGAGCCATAAATAGCCTTCTGGAACTGCTCCTGCGCCAGAAACTGCGGGCTCGAACGTTGAAACTGCAGTTGGGCCAAGGTGCGGTTCTTATACTTGTCGACTTCAGCCTGGGGAAACGTCGGATTCCTGATTACGTCGGCAAAGATATCCAGCGTTTGGTCCAAGTTCTCGCGCAGACTAAAGGTAGTCACAACGCTGGTTAGCGACGACAGTCCGGAGTTTGCTGCCAGGGTCGTACCCAGGGCCTCAGTCTGCTCAGCAATATCTTTGCTCGATCGTTTCGTAGTCCCTTCACGCAGCAGCGTAGCGGTGAAACTCGACAGGCCGTGATAGTCAGCAGCATCTGCAAGTCCGCCGGTCATAAACACCATCTGCATGGTGAACGTGGGGACCTTATGATCCTCCAATAGAACTACCGTGAGGCCGTTCGTTAACTTGGCTTCCTGTTCCTTTGGCAGTTTTATTTTGAGGATGTTTTTGTTAACTGGTGCTTTGCCCTTGATAACGGCGCCCTTGGTACTTTGACCCTGCGGCGCCATTCCTCCCTGGCCCAGCACGACCGACGAGGCAAGCGCGATTAGCACCAGTGCGATAACGATATATCTTGAACTCTTTGTAGTTTTCATGTGCCGGCTCCTTTACTGCCCCGTGGTGGACGACGCGCCCTTGGCTTTGGCCTTAGGCATGGTGATTACAACTGTACGATTGGTGTCGACCAGGTACTTATTGGCGACGCGCTGCACGTCTTCCTTGGTAACCGCAGCTACCTTGTCCAGCCGCGTATTAATCAAACTGGGGTCGTTGTAGTAGGTAGTGTACTGGCCCAGGGTAACTGCGCGAGAGAGTGAACTTTGCATGCCAGAGATAAAGTTTCGCCGCGTCGTGTTCTTCGCTTTCTGCAACTCCCAATCGGCGATTGGCTCCTTTTGGAGACGGGCCACTTCCTCATAGATCGCAGCTTCCACATCTTCAGTCTTAACACCCGGTCGCAAAGTAGCATTCGAGTAAAAGGCGCCGACACCGCGTTTTTCATCCATGAACCCGCCGACACCAGTGACCATTTCTTTGTCTTTCACCAGCTTCTGATAGAGCCGCGAACTCTGGCCCCCCTGGAGTGCAGCAGAGAGCACTTGCAGGGCGTAGAAATCAGCGGTGTTACCGGGAACAGCCTTGTAGGCCAAATCGACGCGCGGGGCACGCGCCAACACGTCATCAACCGAGGTCCGCCGTTCTTTCTGTTGCTGCGGTTCCGTCATGTCAACCTTGGGTGGATCAGGTTGGCGCGCAATAGCTTCGAAGTTGCTGCGGATCTTGGCTAACGCTTCGGCAGTCTTGAAGTCGCCCACTAAGACAAGCGTCGCGTTATTCGGAGCGTAGTACATCTTGAAGAACTCGGACACGTCTTCAACGCTCGCGGCGTTCAAGTCTTCCATGGAACCGATAGTCGTGTGTTTGTAGGCGAAGTTGTCGTAGATCAGTTCCTGTTGAATCTCGCCGCTCTTGCCGTATGGTTGGTTATCCAGGCCCAGGCGGCGTTCTTCCTGCACAGCGTTGCGTTGATTGTCTAGATTGTCTTTGGTAATCGCCAGGCTCCGCATTCGATCTGCTTCGAGGAAGAGTGCCAGATCGAGTTGGTTTGCCGGCAAAGCCTCAAAGTAGTTGGTCCGATCTTCATTGGTGGTGCCGTTCATGGTGCCGCCATTATTGAAGACCAGCAGGAAGTGTTCACCGGAACCAACGTTCTCAGATCCTTTGAACATCATGTGCTCAAACAGGTGCGCAAAACCAGTGCGGCCCTGCCGTTCGTTGCGCGAGCCAACGTTGTAAGTAATGGACAGCGCAATCACTGGGGCGGTGTGATCTTCGACGGTGATCACATGCAGGCCGTTCTTCAAGGTAGTTTCTTTGAAATCCACCTTGACGTTGCGCGTGACTTGCGCCGGCAAGTCGGCAACCGTCAGGGCACAGATTACGAGTAGAAACAGAAACCTAAAGACTCGCTTCATAAATCAGCTCCTTACTTTTTGTGGATGTTGTTTCAACCTGAGCAAGTCGTAACTGAACAGGCTGGCTAACTCCGGCAGCCTTAGAAGCACGCCGGCTGGTGATGGTTGTCCTTCAGGTTATTTGACTAAAGTGTTAGGAATTAGCCGGTACAGCCTCGCTGGCATCCGCGGTGACTATTTGACACGAGACTGCGTTTGGGAATTTATGCTCCCAGAGTGCGAGTGTCAAGGCGTGCGACGGCCGGAATACCACCGCGCTTCAGCCGGTGGTAGTTCAGTTTCAGCCTCAAGTTGCGATCGGTTGAGGTTCACCTGCACGGGCTCAAGTCGGTGTCTATCAGCAGCGGGGAATGTGTTGCTCTATTCGCGATCTTTCCACGACTCTAACTTTTCGACATCAGCCAGGTCTTGCAAGCGGGCCGCAGTTCTCTTGTTGACTATCAGGTGCTGACGCGAAATAACAAATGCGGGCACTCCTCCAAAGCCCGCCGAAAATCGATCAGGCCACGCATCGGCAAAATCAACCCCGTCGATTTGCGTAATTATGTCGATTCTTAATGGAGGCACGCCGATCTGGAAGATGGTTCCCGGCTTTATCAAGTCCTCCACTCCTAGATCACCCAATGGAGCGCCAAAGTCAGAGAGCGCCTCGAGCACCCTTACTGCATTCTGCTGCTCGGGTCTTATCCAAACATCAATATCTTTGGTAGCGCGCACGTAACCGTATGCCGCTAATGCGTGTGC
>DATFRK010000284.1:0-3072 GCA_035263325.1 Pyrinomonadaceae bacterium
ACCGCTTCGAGCGCCGGTTGCAGGAAAGCGGCAAGTCACAATTCATTGCGACGTTTCGCGAACTCGCACCGTTGGTGGCGCGCAAGTTGGAACCGCCCGATCCAGCCAAGCCTTTGGCGGTTGAGGCCATCGCCGCCAACAATGTGGTGGATGGATTGGCGTTGTTGCGACGTTTGCAACAGGCGAAGAGCACCACCCCACCGCAATGGACCAAAGACACAATTCCTTTTGGCCAACAGGTCGGGCAACAGAAAGTTTTCTTGCCGCCGGCCAATCCTGATGATCCAGACTTTAAGGTTCTGCAAGCTGAACTAACATTCCTCGAAGAAGCCGTGGATGCAGTCAGTGACGCGCTGGTGGCCGAAAGCGTCTATCAGGTCGTGCGCGGAAACCCGTTACGCGCTGCGAGCACAGTCGACTCGATTGCTGGCGGAGAGACACCGCCGCCCGAACTCGAGGTGGTGCGCACGCCGCGCACAGGCATCGCCTTGACACATCGGTTGCTTACCTTGTTTAGCGGGAAGCCGGCACTGTCTGCTGCCTGGGCGCGACCCGAGAACCCTGTTCGCGCGAACGCTGAACCGCACTTGAACGCATGGGCCGGAAAACTACTTGGCAATCCGAGCAAGTTGCGGTGCGTGATTGATCGCCTGGACACAGGGACTGGCGCAGTGCTTGAGTCAAAAGAACTGGGCTTGGACCAACTTCACTTAACACCGCTCGATTTCATCTACGCCGTTGAAGGCGGCCAGGGCGGACAGAAAGCGGAGCTTGAACAGCGCATCTTGTACTCGATCACTCGGCAGCCGAATGGTTTTGCTCCCGGATCCTTGCTCCGTATCAATCCCAACCGTAAGCCGGAATGGACAGACGACGAACTCGGGTATGGAGAGTTCAGTGAGTTATTGCGGACGGTACGAAAACTGTTCAGCGGCGTGCGCGGCATCGACGACGAGGATTTGAATCCTCCGGATCGCACCACGAACTTAAGCATCGATATTGCGGAACTGGAAAAGCGTGCCTCCACTGCCGAACAAGCGTTGCGGCGTATTCTCAAAGACTTTCAGGCGCCACTCGCCGCCTCCAATGCTGCGGATCTTGATGTGTTGCGAGGTCTAATTTTGCGTGCGGCCGGTTTTGGAGTATCGGGTGCGGTTCCCCTTTCTGCTGTAGGTGCTTTGCCTTCCGATCGGCAAACGCTTCTCACGCAGGCGGGATCTATCCAAAAGGAGCTGTCCCAACGTAGTGAGCAATTGAAAGCTCTCGGCGCAAGCTCGGCAAACACTATCGAAGACCGGCGCGATAACGCAGTAGCACGGTTGCGTATCGTCTTCGGCAAGTCGTTCATTGTCGTACCTCGTTTCAAACCGGCGAATGCCGAGGAGATTGGCAAGGCGCTCTCCAACAGCAAGAACCTGCAGGATGGCGATTTGTTAGCTGCCAACACCTGGTTCCAACGGATGGCGCGCGTGCGCGATGGTGTTGGCCGGCTCAATGCAGCGCTAAGTTATGCCGAAGCACTCAACACGGGTGACAAGTTGAAACTATCCGTCGCGCAGCTTCCCTTCGACGCTACTGATCGCTGGGTCGGCTTACCGTTGAAAGACGGAAAGAGTATTCCCGGCGGCAAGCTTTCCCTTGTTGTTCAGTCCGCTACGCCAATTGATGTAAGACAACCACTCGCCGGAGTGCTGATCGACGAGTGGGTAGAGGTTATACCGAGCCCAAAGGAAACGACCGGAATCGCCTTGCAGTACGATCAACCGAATTCTGCCCCACCGCAAACAATTCTGATTGCGGTGCCGCCCGAAGTTGAGTCGCCCTGGACGGTGTGGTCGTTGCAGCAAGTGCTTTTGGAAACGCTCGACCTGGCCAGGATTCGCGCTGTCGATCTCGACGCGCTTGATGATCTAGGGCACTACCTGCCCGCGTTGTACTTCGCCTTTAACACTGGGACCGATACCGTTTCGACGGATTTCACCAAGATCAAGTAGAGGGGAACATGCCATCACTCACCAGCTGGATGCGACTGGAGCCGCGGAGCCGCAGCGCCGAGATGACCACTAGCTTGCAAGCCAGGGTTTACGATCCGTTATGGTTGCTGGCGCGTCAGTGGCAGTTCGGCGAGTTTCAGGGGGAAGACAACGGCTCGCCGATCATGGCGCGTTGGCGTGGTGAGTCCGCGCGGTTGACTCGCTATCACTCGGGCGCGATCCCACCGAAAACCAGTGTCGCTGCTCCTGCTTTCGAACCCAGCATGCCGCTCGAAACTCTTGTCGAGCGGGAACAAGCGCTTCCGACTAAGCAAGTAGTCAATCCGGACAAACTCAGGCTCGCCGCCGAATCAGGCCAGCACTTTCTGCGTCTGCTGGAACAGATAAAAGAGCAGGGAATTGTGACCCGCGACTACCGAAAAGCTTTTGTTCGTCAGTATCCGTTTCCGCCATTGACGCCAGAGCAACGCGCCACCATGGACACAGACAGTCTCAGCTACTTTGATTTGCTGGCTTCGCGCGTACCCGATGGTCGACGGCTCTATTCAGAGTTCATTTCACCTGGTGGAATTGTCATCAAACCGGCGCTGCAAATTGTTCAAGGCGATGTCGCGGAGGTTAAAGAGACAGCACAGCTGTGGCTGCAATGGCTCGAA
The DNA here is from genome assembly GCA_035263325.1 of Pyrinomonadaceae bacterium. Taxonomy (GTDB): domain Bacteria; phylum Acidobacteriota; class Blastocatellia; order Pyrinomonadales; family Pyrinomonadaceae; genus PSRF01. The sequence continues at coordinate 2,651 of DATFRK010000284.1, forward strand.
ACACTTTTCAGTGAGCCAGCAGCCGAGAATCACACCTGGTCGCCGGAACGGATGGAGTATGCCTTCTCGGTTGGTACACGGTTCGATGATGGAGAGTGGGTGTTGACTGCGCCGGAGTACTTTGAAGGACATTTGGACTGGTATGCATTCGATGCCAATAGCGAAGTGACGCTTGGTGCGGTAACGGACAATCCGGTTACCGAGGTCGAGAGCACGGCAATACCGGCTCCGGTAAGTTTTCGCGGCATGCCTGCGGCTCGCTTCTGGGAATTTGAAGACGCGCAGGTTGACTTCGGTGCGGTAGATGCTGGTCCAACCGATCTGCTGCGTCTACTGCTGGTCGAATTCGCCCTGGCCTATAGCAACGACTGGTTTGTCATTCCCGTTGAGCTTGAAATTGGAGCGATCCATCGGACTCGTTC
>DATFRK010000285.1:0-9778 GCA_035263325.1 Pyrinomonadaceae bacterium
ACCGCCTCTCGTTAAGAGCGCCGGAAGCAGACCGAAGAGCAGGCAGCTAAACAGCGAAACCGCCAGGGTGAAGATGAGCACCTTACTGTCAAGCTTGATCTCCGCGGCGCGCGTTGTGAAGCGAGCCGCAAAGCGAACCAGCAGATCCAGTCCGTTAGCCGCGAGCAAAATCCCCAGGCCGCCACCGGCGAGAGCGAGCAACGCGTTTTCAGTTAATAACTGCCGAATCAATCGCGCCCGGCTCGCTCCGAGTGCGGCGCGCAGTGCCAGTTCACGTTCTCGCTGCATCAAGTGCGCGAGGATGTGATTGGCGACATTGAAGCAAGCGATGAATAGGACCAACCCCGCGGTGCCAAGTAAAACCAGGAAGGTCGTCCGCCCTCGATGGGTCAACTCCTCCTGCAGCAAACCGAGCGTAGCGCTATAGCCACGATTGGCGGGGTATTGGTCCGGGTAATCCTGCTGCAAGCGAGTGGCAATGGTGGTTACATCAGCGCGGGCTTGTTCGGTTTGTACTCCTGGTTTGAGCCGGCCGAAAACCGTCATCCTGCGCCAGTTTCGATCAGCGATGGTCTTATCAGACGAGCGCACCGGACAGGCCGATGTCGGCATGTAGACGTCCTCTTCGTCCGGATATTCCGGGATCGGCGGCAGCACTCCGACGATCGTGTGCGGCCTGTCATTCATCGTAAACACCCTGCCGATGATGCTCGGGTCACCGCCGTGACTGCGCTGCCAATACTTGTAGCTCAGGACCATCACGGCTTGCGCACCACGCACGTCGTCGTTCGGCACGAAGGTTCTACCCAATAACGGTTTGACGCCAAGAGCATCAAAAAAATTTGCCGAGACAACGCCGGTTTCAATGTTCTCCGGCTCTGCCCCGCCGTACAGAATGAACTGCATCGAATGATGCTCGACGACTTCGCAGAGCGTGTGATTCTGTTGGCGATAGTGTTCGATTTCCGGGACCGAAAAAGGCAGATTGTCGATGTTGACCAGCGGAGACTGCTGGTGCAGCACGACCAGGTCCTGCCCATTCTGGTAAGGAAGAGGCCTCAGCAGGACGCCATAGATCACGCTGAAGATCGCGGTATTAGCTCCGATGCCCAGGGCCAGGGTGACAACCGCGATACCAGTGAACAGCGGACGCTTGAGCAACACGCGAGCGCCATATTTAAGGTCTTGCCATAAACCGCGCATTTACTCTCCTCCTATCGCTTATACGGTCCACGAGCCTGCGGTACCGAGCAGATCAAAGACCATGCCATCAACCTAAATGGGCCCCGAATGAAAAGTCCATAGGCAAACACCAACCCGCGAGAGAGGAAACCAGCAGAGTTTTCCGTTCACTAAGTCGGCAACTCGACGATCGCTCTTAGAATCCTCCAAATAAACGAATGGACCGTACACTAATAAGCGGATGATGGATTCTCATTTTTGGGACATCCCAATCCCATTTTGGAACCGTTTAGGAATTATCGCTAAGAGGCGTGTTGATTCTTCCCCGGCTCTAAAATACGGTCCACGAAATCACACCAATCAACACCAAAATAACCGACAAACGTTGGAGTAGCTATTCCTTAGAACACACAAAAAATGCCCGGCGGGAAGTAACCGCCGGGCTTTCTTTGAGCAGTTCGTGCTGAAGGTTCTCAGAATGCGAACTTCAACTGATAACGAATAACGCGGCCGCCACCATCAGAGAATTCCGGATGGAGGAACTGACCGGCGGCGGAAGTGAAGACATTAGCCGGCACTCCTGTGCTGGCCGGTGAGAAGGGACTGACGCTGGCGGTGCCGTACTGCGGGTGATTGAAGATGTTATAGAACTCCGTCCGCAGTTCGAAGAACTTGGCTTCACCCACGTTAATTCGCTTCAGCAGGTTGACGTTCCAGTTATTCAAACCGGGGGTTCGCAGAGTGTTGCGCCCCAGGTTGCCGCGCCGTCCGGTGCCCGCCAACAAGCCAATGTACTGCGCGTTTGCTGGGTTGATGCAAGCACTCCCAGCATCAGGATTAGTGTAGTAGGTTGCGCCAACGGCCACTGCACATGGGTTGACCGTGGCCGTCGCAATTGCCGGTACCGCACGAACTCCAGTTTGCCCATTCGGATTGAAGTCCGGACGATCCAGGTTTCCGCCGATCGAGTCTGCATCCTGTCCATTCACGACTGTGAGTGGTACTCCGGTTTCAAATGTCGTTACCCCTGAGAGTTGGAAGCCGCCGAGCAGATGCCCGACAAATCCACGTTGGTCTCTCATGAAGGGAAGCTCGTAGACATAAGTCAACGAGAAGCGGTGAGTGCGATCGAAGAACGATACTGCTCGTTCGAGGCCCTGCCCCCCGAAAATCGAGGGGAAGGAGGCCTGCTGCGGCAGATTAGTGTCCGCCACGGTAAAGACCTCGCTCGCGTTGTCGATGAGCTTGGACCACGTGTACGCAGACGAGATCGAGAGACCGTTGGTGAAGCGGCGCGTTAGCAACAGCTGGGCCGAATGGTAACTCGATGAGCCACCGTTCGTGCGAATCAGACGCGACCCTTGCAGGTTATCGAACCGACCCGAGATCAGACAGCCGGTCGTGTTCGGGGTGCAGGTGGTTGAGCCGGTGAAACCCGGAGGAGTGATACGCCGAATCCCTGGATTGAGTGGATTAGCTACTATCGGCACGCTTGGATTCAAGTCCTCATTGAGGTAGAGCTTGGTTCCCTTCGAGCCGACATACGACGCATCAACAACCAGGTGTCCGGGCAATTCCCGCTGAAAACCCAAAGACCAACGCTGATAGTAAGGATTGACTAGATTCGCAACTACCAGCGTCTGAGAATCCAGGGGTGAAAGTGGCCGCGGAGTTAACGGTAATGCTCCGGTAACGTTTGGTAAGCCTCGTGGCGTCCCGGCATTAATCGCCGACGGTATTGCAGTCGCAACAACGTTCGGAGACGACGTGGCAGCATTCGAGGCGATGTTGTTGAAGAACGAATCGTATCCCAGCTGGTAGCCCATACGGATTACCAGTTTCCGGTCGCCAAAGATCCGACCCAGCATCCCACTTTCGAACGAAGGCGCATAAGCGAGACCAAAAGTCGGAGCAAAGTTGTTGTTGTCGTTTGCGACCTCGTTGGGCTGGCTATATGGACCAGCAAACGTCACCGGGTCTACGTTGAATAACCCGGTGAACGCAGCGGTCCGCAGAGTGTTGATAGCGTTACCGAAGTTCTCGTAGCGCAGCCCGAGGGTGAGCGTGGTGGAATCGGAAACGCGCCAGCGATCCTGCGCGAAATAAGCCTGGCGGAAGAGGAAAGGATAGTACCTTGGGCTGCCAAAATCTCGCTGAGTACCACCACCTGAGCCGGCAAAATTGTCGATGTAGTTACCCAGCGCGGTGAAACCAGCTCCCGAGCGATAGGTCAATAAACCGCGTTCGACGATCGGAGCGAATTGGCGCGACCGCTGCTCGAGTAAATCCAAGCCAAAACGGAAAGTGTGATTTCCGTGGAGATGGGTGACAGTGTCCTGAAACACATAGTTATTTGCCACTCGGCCCTGCGGCAGGTTCGTGGCAACACCAAATTGGCTCAGAGTGGAGATATCAAATCGCGGTAGTGTCAGCCCCAGCGAGTCATCTGGATTCAGGGGGAAATCGATCAGGATCCGGTTGTAAGCGACGCGGGCCTCATTGGTCCAACTCGGTGAGAAGATATGCGTTTCGTTGAGGAGCAGATTCTGATAGGTGTTGTTGTTGGCGGTACCAAATCCCGGGAACGTGATTCCTCCGCCCAGGGGATCCTTCTGATCGTCAAACAGGTAACGCGCTGAGAATTGATCGTTCTCACCGATCTTGTGATCGATTCGCAACTGCGCTTGACGCTCGCGGTACGTTTGCGGAACGAAGAGAGAACCGGTGCCAAACTGAATATTGCAAGGGGCAGGACAACCGGGCCGCGCACCGATGTCGATGTTCTGGAAAGCCGACTCGCCAATAACATTCTTGGTTACATCCATCAGGAGATCGACTCTGGGATTAGCGCCGACCGGAAAGAGGCTTCGCAACTGGTTGCGTCCGGCCTGGCTTAGAACGGTCCTGGAAGCCTGGGTTGAAGCACTGCGAAACTGTTCCTGCCACGCGGCAAAAAAGAAAGTTCGTTGCCGGCCATCGTAACGCCACATTGGCCCGCCCTCGCCGAAATGCGGGAACAGCAGTGGTCCACCCAGGGTGCCGGCGTAATACTGCTCGGTGCCGCGGGGCGGATGCCCGCGCTCGCGAATTGCAGCCGAGAGAGACTGGGTATTGGTGATGGCATCGTCGCGAGTGACGTCGAAGAGGTAAGCCACGCTGCCGTGAAAATCATCGCTACCTGATTTGGTAATCGTGTTGACGACTGCGCCACCTGCTCGACCGAACTCTGCGTCGTAGTTTGAAGTCTGCACTGAAACTTCCTGCACCGCATCGGGGTTGGTAATCTGGAAGGCCTGTCCAGCCACCGAGATATCGTTATTCTCAGTGCCATCGATTAAGAAGTTGTTCGATCGTCCGCGTGAGCCATTGACGGAAAAAGTGCCCACGCCGAAGCCGAAGCGATTAGTTGAAACTCCCGGGAGTGTCAACGCCAGAGAAACCGGATTACGATTGGCAACAGGCAGTTCCGTAATCTTTGTCTTATCAATGTTGCCACCGCGTACCGGGGCCTCTGTTTGCAGCAGCTGGCCTGCATCGGCGGCAACGTTAACTGTCTCTATTTGTCCTGCCGGGGCCATCTGCGCCGGAACATCCGAAGTTTGATTTGCTCTTACATCAATGCCCGTTCTCACAACTTCGCCGAAGCCCGTGGCGCTAACTTTCACCGAATGGGTTCCTGGATCAACGGCCTCGAATCGATAAAGCCCTTCACCGTTAGTTGTGGTAGTGCGACTCAACTTGGTTGCGTCGCTGATCAGCGTAACTTCAGCGCCGGAGATCACCGCACCATTTGGATCAGTCACGGTTCCGCTAACGGTGCCGCGACTGGTTTGACCCGAGGTCAGGGTTGCTAAGGTGATTACAACGGCGAAGATAATGAGTGCTCGAATAGTCATGACTTCCTCCTAAAAAGTGCGTTGACTGGGCTCGTATACGAGTTCTCGTATTTTCTTGCGAACGATTTTTAAACCAGGCGAATTGGTTAATGCGTGCCTGATGCTACTCAAGCAAGCGCCATTCCGATTTTTCGTCCGACCGTGTGATCCGACTTAACGGTTTTGTTTCTCACTAGAACGCTTCCACCAATCGACAAGTCAATTCTTGTCGATTCAGAATCTTGGAAGGAAATCTTTCTAATCTTGGATCGCTCGCTGAAATTTCGGTGGCCAGGGTGAGGTGAAGAGAACTCTCAGGAGGGCTCACATTCCAATATTTCGGACTCCAGCAGAATGGAGATGTCTCCACTTTTCGGAATGTGGTTTCACGTGTTCCAGTGGGAGCGATCCACTAATCACACGAATCAAGGCGAAGCGGGAGGGGGATGCGCGGTGAGGCGCGGGCTGAAGGTTATTTCTCTCAAGGCGCCATGCCTTCATCCATCCAGCGCTTGAATAGGGCCAGCTGCGCTTCGGGCCAGGCGCCATCACACGGCATGCTACCGTCTCGCAGGCGCGCATAGATGCCGGCAGCCTCGTCCTTGACGTTGTCGTAAGACGAGAGATCAAGTCCCATCGGCTTCATCGTGTCGACGTCGGGTGTATCACGAAAAAGCGGTCGAATATCCTTCGCAAAGCTTAGTGCCATCTTCAGACCTCCTGTGATAATTAGCGGCATTAGCAGAATAACCCGCGCAAGTTAGAATGGAAAGATTTCCCTAAGACTCCACATGACCGATCCCGGATTAGTTATCGAGCTACGTCTGATGATGTTGCTTTTGGCACGAAAGTCACTCACCTATTGCTTCACATAAACGTTTACAATCGTATTCAATGAGGGCATAGTAACTCGCGTTTTGACTGTTGCGGTCCCTCGCTCCCAGATTGTGCCGGGAACATCCTCGCTGACGATTCTGTTCCGTTGCATCACAGCCGCTCAACGCAGCTGACTCAAGGAGCCCAAAAAATGGAAATCCGATTACCGGGTAACAAGCTCGTCCTCTGTTTTACGTTGGTGTCTGTTTTAGTGGTTGCGATAAACGTTTTTTCCACGCCGTCAGACGATCACCGCACAGCGCCGTCAGCCAACGCTCAAGACTCAACCCCGAGTAAAAAGTCGACTCCGGCCCAAACGTCACCTTGCGAAAAGAAAGATGAGAGTGGCTTGCCGCTGCCCAGTAGTTTTCTCCCGGCCCGTCTGCCTGAATTCCAAGCGCAGCTCAAATCCTTTCTCACGAGTAGAAAATATCGCACTCTGAATTGGTGTGAAGATAAAAAACTCCGCGATACTGGACCATTTGTTAACGGCGTCAGCTATGGTGTTCACCCAACTGTCAAAATCTATTACTCGCCTGCGGTCATCAATTGGCTCTTACGGAGGGATCCGAACCAGGTAATTCCCGATGGAGCAATGATCGTTAAGGAGCAGTACTCCGCACCGGCCGCCAGATACCAACTCCAGCCGCCGAAAGGAATAAACGGCTGGACCATCATGATCAAAGACAGCAAGGGAGCACAGGACGGTTGGTACTGGGCGGAAATGTGGGAAGCTCAATGTGTCGACAATAACAATCCGCCATTTGCAGTTCCCTATGCAGGATTCGGACTCTATTGCGTGCGGTGCCATGCTTCGGCTGAGAAAGAACACACTTTTACTTATGCCAAGAACATCAAGGGTTTCCCCGGCGATCCGGACTCTTACTTTGTCGACCTATCGTGGGTCTCAACTCCGCTAACCGCACATGGAGCAGCACAGGCGCCACCGTGTAGCGAAGCAGCGGAAAGTGATCGAGTTGTGCCCACGGCCGGTCATAATATTGACGCGACTGACGTGCAAGAACAGGAAATCCTCCAGGAGATGGCGGCTGTAAGACCAGCGTCGGTCGATCCAAAATTCGTTGCCTTCTATAAGTCGATAGCTCCGGTGCCGCTGGACAAGGTGCAAAAATTTCCGGGAGAAACTTACGATCATATTTTTCCAAAGAATATCGGTAACCCGGAAGCGAAGCCCTCACCATCTCCCAATCCCAACCAATTTCTTACTTCTGATCAATGCATGGGCTGTCACAGCGCCGGCACCTATGGAAACGTAATGATGTACTCCGGCAGCAAACAACCCGATGGATCAACTCCGGTAATGAACGTTTCACCCTTCGGAGAATGGCGCTGGTCGCCGATGGGATTGGCTGGACGCGATCCGATTTTCTACGCCCAATTCGAAAGTGAAATTGCTTTCGTAAAAAGTTTTTTCAAAAGCGATCCAGCGAAGGTCGCGGAAAATATCAAGATCATCAACAATACCTGCTTCAAGTGTCACGGCGTGATGGGTAAACGCCGGCTCGATGAGGATCACGGTGGTCCAGATAAAGGCGATTTTGACCCCAAGCTAGTCTTCGCGACTTATGATACAAACGCCGGGGTAAACGATAAGCAAGCATATGTCTATGGAGGCTTGGCCCGTGATGGCGTTAGCTGCATGGCGTGCCATCGAATCGTTGAAGATAAACCGTCCCAAACCGAACCTGATCCATTCATCAATTTTCTAAAGAACAAGATTACCGGCAATTTTACGACCGGAAATCCGGCCGAGATATTTGGACCATTTCAAGATACTGAGATTGTCACCGACTCCATGAACAATGCCATGGGCATCAAGCCAAAACACGACTCATACATCAAAAACTCGCGGGTGTGCGGCAATTGCCACACCATCAACACGCCTTTGATGGACAATCCGGACGCGGATCCGAACAAACCTCACCTCGAGCAGCTAACTTATCTTGAATGGCTTAACAGTGGTTATCAGAACGAAGTGGGCACAAATTCAAAAGCGCAGACCTGCCAGAATTGTCACATGCCTACGAAGTACACCAACTCCACGGGCACGCTTAACATTCCCTTGATCCAACAGCCGATCGCCTTCATCGAGGACGATCAGTATCCGCAAACCGGCAATCGGTTACCCGATGAGAAAATTCGGGTTCGCTTCCGCGATAAAGGTTTTGCTCGTCATCAACTGCAAGGTGTGAATGTCACGCTGTTGGAAATATTTCGCCAGTTCATGTCGGCTTACAAATCGAATGGCACCAATATTCTCGCTAATGCCATTCTGGGTGTCAGGCAAAACGACTACATGTCTGGGCTAGATGATCTATCAACGTCGATTGATGCTTTTGTGGAACAGGCGCGGAACTCCACCGCTGAAGTCTCAGTGTCGCCAGCCACAATCAGTGAGCAGAAGCTTATTGCGGATGTTAAGGTGACAAACAGAACCGGGCACCGTCTTCCGAGTGGGGTTGGGTTTCGCCGGGCCTTTTTAGAGTTGCGCGTGATTGATAACGATACCGGTAAGACTGTCTGGTGTTCGGGTTGTACCAATGAGCTCGGTGTGATCGTGAAGGGCGCCGCTACAGAAAGTGAAAGGTTGCCGTCAGAACTCTTCGATGTCTACAAAGATGGTAGCAAGCCCGCAAATCACGGTTATCCGGCCGGCTGTGACAACAAATATCTTCCCGGCATCAACCCGCAGTACTACCAACCACACTACTATTGGGATTCGCAAAAGAACACCGGCTCACCCATCACCCGGGAAGATCAGGCGCAAATCTATGAGGAACTAAACTTGAATATTCAGTGTGCGATGACCACCAGTTTTCTCAGGCGTGACTACCAGTTGAAGGATAATCGGTTGTTGCCATTAGGATGGACCAGCACCGGTCCGCTCAAAGCTGATAAGACGCCTTATATACCAGCAGACTACCTTCATGAAACCTTTCCCATTAGTGTTGGTGCAGATCCTGCCTACGCAGATGGTAGTGGAACAAATCTCGTGAGGTATGAAATTCCCTTGAGTGGAGTTACCGCGAAGAATCTGAGCATCACAGCAACTCTCTATTACCAGTCTATACCACCCTACTTCCTGAATGATCGCTTTTCCCAGGCGCCGGATGGACCAGCGACGCAACGGCTCTACTACCTGACGTCGAACCTGCAGACGAATGGGACTGCTATCCAGGGTTGGAAGCTGCAAATAGCGAGCGCCAATCAGGCGGCTATCGTGCCTTAGGTAGAGAGCCCGGAGCGGCAGCGACGGGTAGCGACGGTCACCTTCTAGAGAATGATCAAATCTCCGAGTTGACCGTATCTACCCCTCGCTGCTGCTCCGGGTTCTCTATGTCAATTGAAGATTAGTTGCATTCCCGCATGCTCGCTGGGAATGAAGGTTGGTGTGACTTCGAAAACAGCTTGAATTCGTTCGGCAGTGAGTACTTCGGCGGCCGAGCCAGTCGCCACCACGCTCCCATGATTTAGCAACACAATCTGGTCGGCAAAGCGCGCGGCGAGATTGAGATCATGTACCACACCCACCGTTACGACAGCAGGCGAGTCAGTGAAAGTTCGTATCTTTCGCAGAAAATCTATCTGGTGGCGGATGTCGAGAAAGGTGAGTGGCTCATCAAGAAATAAGTACCGACATGACGACGCAGCAGCCGAACCGTCAGACCACAACTGGGAAAGTACTCGGGCAAAGTTTACTCGCTGGCGCTCGCCGCCGCTGAGGGTCTGATAGTCACGTTGGCTAAATTCCGTCACGTCGAAGTGTTGCATTACTTCATCGACGATCCGCTCGTCAGTGGGCCCAGGCCGACCGCCGAAGTGTG